>NZ_JAGGPC010000028.1:0-224391 GCF_018614005.1 Streptomyces sp. ISL-99 | reverse complement strand
GCCCAGGGCGCCCGCGCCCGCGCGCCGGGCGCGCCACGCGCGGCGTCCCGTCGGGGCGGCCCGGCCGCCCAGCCGCGACACATCGCCCGTCAGTTCCGCGAACAACCGCGTGTCCGGCACGCGTAGTTCCGGGCCGAACAGGGTCGAAAGCGCCGGACGCGGGCGGCCCGTCTGAAGCGCCACGACCTCCCGCAGCACGCCCGTCAGCTGCTCCGCCATCTCCGCCGCCGACGCGAACCGCCGCGCCGGGTCCGGGTCGGTCGCCCGTACCAGCAGTCGGTAGAAGGATTCGTACTTACCGAAGACCTCGATGTTGGCGGGGTCGGGCAGGCTGTCCACGAAGACGTTCGTGTAGCCCTGGAAGTCGAAGGTCAGCACGGCCAGCGTGCGCGCCACCGTATAGAGGTCGGAGGCGACGGACGGACCGACCTCCGCGACCTCGGGCGCCTGGTAGCCCACCGTGCCGTAGATCGCGCTCTCGTCGTCGTCCATCCTGCGGACCGCGCCCATGTCGATGAGCTTCAGCTGGTCCTGCTGCTGGATGGCGTTGTCGACCTTGAAGTCGCAGTACAGCAGATTGCGGCTGTGCAGGTGCCCCAGCGCCTCCAGCGCCTCGATGCCGTACGCGCACGCCTGCTCGACCGGCAGCGGATCTCGCCTGCCCGACGGGCCGCGCCGCTCGTTGGCGATCTCCTTGAGCGACTTGCCGCCGACGTACTCCATGACGATGTAACCGTCCATGGAGCCGGTGCGCTGGTCCAGGTGCTCGACGAAGTTGTAGATGCGGACGATGTTGGAGTGCTCGATCTCGGCGAGGAAGCGGCGCTCCGAGATCGCCGCGGCCATCGCGTCCTGGTCGCCCGTGTCCAGCAGGCCCTTGAGCACGACCCACCGGTCCGAGACCGCCCGGTCGACCGCCAGATAGACCCAGCCGAGGCCGCCGTGCGCCAGGCAGCCCATGACCTCGTACTGGCCGTGCACGATGTCGCCCGCGCTCAGCTTCGGCACGAAGGAGTACGGGTGCCCGCACTTCGTGCAGAAGCCTTCCGTACGCCCCTTCCTGTCCCCGCGCGAACGCCCCACCGGCGCCCCGCAGTCCGACCGCGAGCAGAAGCGCTTGCGCTCCGGGACCTCCGGGTTCTCCATCACCGCGGACTGCGGATCGGGGCGCGGCACGTCCGGTATCGAGACCAGGCCCGCGCCCAGCCGGTTGCGCCCGGAAGCGCCCGTCGACGCACCGGAACTGCGGACCGAGACGGACCCGGAGGTGGACGCGCCCGACAGGGAGCGGGAGAGGCGGCCGGAGACCGAGCGGCGCGAGGTCGAGGACCGCGACGAGCGGGAGGAGGCACGCGACGAGCCGCGCGAGCCGCTGCGCCCGGACGAACTGTCGCCGCCCGCGCCGCCCTTGCCGCTGCGGCCGTCGGCCGCCATCCCGGTCGGCGGCGACGCCAGCATCCCGGTGGGCGAGACGACGGGAGCCAGCCCGCAGGTGCCGCAGTAGAACTCGCCGCTGCCCATGTCCTCGTACGACCCCTCGCACCCGGGGCGCCGGCACTGGCTCATGACGGGTTCCCCGTGTGGCCTCTGGGCTCGGTCTGCCGCGGGACCAGGACTTCCGCGGCCGCCTGCTGATAGCGCAGCACCGCCTGCTCGGCCGCCCGCAGGTCGCACGGCGCGCTCCACAGCATGCGGCGGGCCACGTCGTAACGCTCGATCAGCAGCGGGTCCTCGGCCATGCCGTGCCTGGCGACCTTCGCCCTGTACGCGTCGAGCCGGCCGCGCAGCTCAGCCCGTACCGCAAGCGGCGCGGTGACCGCGGTCAACGACTCGCGCGCCCGCAGCAGTTCGTCCTCGGCCTCGCGCTCCAGGGACTCCAGCAGCGGCGAGAGCCGGTGCCACTGGGCGTGCCTGCGGTAGTCGGCCGCCAGCACCAGCTGATCCTGGAGAGCGGTGGGCGGGCCGCCGACCGCCGGCACCTCGGAGGCGGCGATCTTCGCCAGCACCTCGCCGCGCGCGGACCTGGCCTCGGTCAGCGTGCGGTCCGCGCGCGAGAGCACGTCACGCAGCCGCACCAGCCGCTGCTCGGCGTCCTGCCGCACGGTGAGCACCGCGTCGATCTCGCGCCTGACCTCCTCCAGCGCGCGGGCCGCCCGGTCGTAGCGCTCGGTGTCGGGCCGCCCGCCGCCCGGCGCCGAACTGCCCAGCCCCGGGCGCCAGAAGGCCAGCGGATCGGTCACCACCTGGGAGCGCAGCGCCGGCAGCTCGCGGGTGATCGACTCCAGGTCGTCGCCCGACGGATGCTCACCGGGCCGTACGCCGACGGAGTGCGCGAGCGAACGGGTGCGCTGCAGCTCGGCCGCGAGGAGGTCGATCCGGGCCGGCAGCGCGGACCACACCGCGTCCGCCGTGACGACCATGTCGAGCGACTGCGCGTACAGGTCGTTCATCCGGGACACCAGCGCCGCCAGCGTGAGCCGCTCGCAGAGCTTGGCGGGCCCGGTGAGGGACGGCTGGGCGTGGGCGGACGCGCCGCCCGCCACCGTCACGCTCTCGCCGCGCAGGAGGTCGGTCAGCTCGGACAGGTCCTGGCGGGTGGGGAAGCGCCGCCGGGCCCGCAGCTCACGGGCGGCGCGCAGGGCGGCGGTGTACGTGTCGAAGTACGACCACAGCAGGGTGATGGCCGGCTCTGTGGCGTTCCAGCGCTCCAGCGTGATGCCCGTCAGCTCGGCGCCTTCGAGCAGCCTGCGGCCGGCGTGATCCTGCAGCGCGAGGAGCGAGCTCTCGATGGCCTCGTACTCCGCGCCGAGCCGTGCCAGCGCACGGTCCACCTCGTCCCGGTCCATCACCGGCCCGGTGGCATCCGCCGCCACGCTCATCGATCACCTCTCCGCTCTTCCGCTTTTCTGCTCTTCCGGTTTCCGGCTTCCAGGCTTCCGGCTTCCGCGATGCACTGCCTCGTGTCGTTCTGCCCAGGATTCAACCGGCTCAATTGTCCCGGTACTTCGGCTCCGGTGGTTTCTTTATGCCGGGCAGGTCTTCCTTCAGCCACTTGCCGTACGCCTTCATCCACGGGCCGTCGTCGCCGCCCTCGCGGTAGTCGTCGAGGACCTGGTTCAGCCGGCGTACCAGATCGTCGCTGCCGAGCTTCGTAGCGATGCCGTAGTACTCCTGAGTAAACGGTTCGCCCTTCAGCTCGACCGCCGGGTCCTGCGCCGCCTGGCCTGCCGCCAGGGCGTTGTCCGTCACCACCGCGTCGACCTCGCCGAGCTGGAGCCGCACCAGGCAGTCCAGCTGGTTGGACACGGTGAGCCCTTCGAACCGCGCGCCGAACGACTTCGCGGCCAGCGCGTCGTACGCCGTGGAGCCCTTCGCCGTACAGACCTTCTTGCCGGCGAGCGAGGCATCGTAGCCCTTGACCGTCGATTCCTTGGGGGCGAGCACCTGCTGTCCCGCCTGGAAGTACGCGGTCGAGAACGCGACGTCCTTGATCCGGGCGCAGGTGACCGTCATCGTCCTGACGACGACGTCGACCCGGCCCTCCTGGAGGGCGAGGATGCGCTGATTGGTGGGTATGGCGCGGTAGATGACCTTGTCGGGGTCACCGAGGATGTCCTCGGCGACGGCGCGCACCAGGTCGATGTCGAAGCCTTCGAGGTCACGGGTGGCCGGGTTGCGGTAGCCCCAGCGGAAGCTGTTCTGATCGACGCCGGCGATCAGCTTGCCCCGTGCCTTGATCTTCTCGATCGCGGGTCCTTCCGCGCCCGACGGCCGCAGGCTGGCCTCCGGGTCCTCACAGGTGTCCGCCCGCGTGGCGACCGCCCGCGTCACACCCTGCCCCGCGGCATCCGGGTCCTGCCCCGCCCCGGCGCCGTGGGAGATCGGCAGCAGCGTGACCGCGGCCGTGAGCGCGCAGGCCGCGGCCATCCCGGCCACGCCGCCCCAGCCGCGCAGCCTGCTGCCGGTGCCGCCGTACCTGCTGCCCGACCTGGTCACCGCGCCTCCTTCCGCCCGCATCTCCCGCATCTCCCGCATCACCCGCATTACCTGTACTCCGAAAGCCGGCGCCCGATGCCGAGCACGGCGCCTGCCGCGCCCAGCACCGCCAGGACCGCGGCTCCCAACGGCAGCCCGGAGAGCGCGCCCCGGCTGCCCTCGGCGGCCCTGGTGAACTCCGCCTGCTCGTGGGCGAGCGCCTTCTCCAGCGCCGCGTCGACCCCGTTGAAGCACTCGCCCGTGGAGCCCTTGCCACCGATGACCTTCGCCAGGGCGCCTTCGTAGTCGCCGCTGTCGTCGGTGGCGCGCGCGGTGGTGTGCCGCTTGCGCCACTCGGCGGCCTTGTCGGCCGCTTCCGCCACGGGGTCGCTGCCGTGCAGGTCGTCGGCGAGCCCGCGCGCCTGCGCGAGGCGCTGCCCGAGGGCCTTCATGCCGTCGGCGTACTGCGATTCGTACAGGTCGCGTCTGCCGTCCTCGGCCAGTACGGCGCCGCGCGCGACCAGGGTGAGGTTCTCGTTGGCGCGGGCGTTGAGTGAGTTGATGCGCGCGTCGTTGAGGACTTCGAGCGACTCCTGGCCGTGCGCCATGGCGTCCTCCAGCTCGGCCCGCGCGACGGCGTGCCCTATGCCCAGCCACAGCAGGACGACGGCTGAGGCGATGCTCGCGGCCAGCAGACCGTGGTTGAACACCCGGTTGGTACGCCGGTAGTTGCGCCCCTGGGCCCAGCCGAGGCCGCCCAGCGCGAGGACTCCGAGACCGAGCCCGACGAAGGGCCACACCCGGGCGTCGTCGTAGTCGTCCCCGAGCCTGCTGGTCTCCGCCTTGTACAGCCGCTCGGCGGCGGGCAGCAGTTCGGTGGTCATGCGCTCGTTGGCGTACCGGAGGTAGGCGCCGCCGAGAGGGAGGCCGAGGCGGTTGTTGGCGCGGGCACGTTCTATCAGGCCGGTGTACTGGGGGAGTTGGCTGTTGAGGGTGGTGATCTCGCGTCCGGAGGCGCTGGTGCTGTCCGTGTTGGCCGCGGCCTTCACCAGCAGCGCCGAGGCGGTCGCGATGTCGTCCTCGTACCGCTCGCGCACGTCCTGCGGTTCCTGCGCGCCCGCCAGGAATCCGCTGGCGGCGGCGGAGTCGGCGTCGGCGAGGGAACGGTAGATGCTCGCGGCGTCGGCGCTCAGCGGCTGGCTGCGGGTCACCACGTCGTCGGCGGCGGCCGCGCGGTCGGAGATCTCCCAGGCGGTCACCGCACCGAACGCGACTACGAGCGCGGCTACGAGGGCGCCGATGATGCGCAGCCGGCCGGGTTCGGTCGTCGCTCCCGCGCGCAGGCGGTCCACGCCCTCCGACCACGCGGTGGTCCGGGCGGGTGGCTGCGCCTCGCGCACATTCGGCGGGTGTGCCACGTGACCTCCCCCTCGGTCATTGACGGTCTGCCGTGCCCGGCAAGCAGTATGGCCGCAGGGACCGGTCTCCACACCAGGATTGACTGGATCTTGTGCCGATCAAGGCTTGCGCGTTCTGAATCTCCCCACCATGTATACGCGGGGCGCGCTGCGGTGGTTCCCGGGCCGGGGCTCGGCCACTGGGTTCCCTGCGGGGCTGTTCTCCACCCCGCCCCTTCCCGAACCGGGGCGCTGCCCCAGCCCCCGACGCCCTCCGGGCGCTGTCCGCAAACGCCGGACGGGCTGGAATTCGCCGCTGCGGCCCGACGCGAGCCGGGCCAGTCACTCCTGGGCAACTTTCAGCCGTCCGGCGTTTGAGGACCGGGGTCTGGGGCGGAGCCCCGGTTCGGGAAGGGGCGGGCCGGGGAAGTGGCCGCAGGCACCCGCTCACGCGTAACGGCCCCGCAGCCGTGTATGTGCCTCCGGTGGGGCCGCGACGTGGTCCAGGCCGAGTAGGGCCGCGCCCAGGACCGGTGGGGCCGTCACCACGCGCAGGGTCGCCTTCGGGGCGCGGTCCGACATCAGGGTCGCGATGCGGTCGTCGAGCTGCGGGTGGCGGGCCGCCAGGACGCTGCCGCCCAGCAGTACCGGCGCCTCCTCGGTGAGGAGGCCCAGGCGTCCCAGCGCCACCGTGGACATCGCGACGATCTCGTCCGCCTGGCGGTGCACGATCGACCGGGCGATCCGGTCACCCTCCGCCGACACGGCGAAGAGCACCGGCACCAGTTCGTGCCGCCGCCCCGGCGCGATACGCCCCAGATGCAGCGCCTCGATCAGCGCGTACATCGACGGCAGCCCGAAGTGCGCCGGAAGCGCGTGCGCCAGCTCCGTGCGCTCGCCCCGGCCGTCCTCCGCCCGCGCCGCGAACCAGATCGCTTCGTCCGCCAGCCCCCCGCCGCCGCCCCAGTCGCCGGAGAGCCGGCCGATCGCAGGGAAGCGGGCAGTGCGCCCGTCCGGCAGCATGCCGACGCAGTTGATGCCCGCGCCGCACACCACCGCGACGCCGCGCGGCTCGTCCACACCCGCCCGGAGGATCGCGAAGGTGTCGTTGCGGACCTCCGTCGTACGCCCCCAGCCGCGCGCGTGCACCGCGGCCTGCAACTCCTCCTCCTCGACGGGAAGGTCGGCGTTGGCGAGGCAGGCGGAGACGCACTCGGCGTCCGTCGCACCCGCCTCCTCCAGCGCCCGGCCGACCGTCTCCGCCAGCGCGTCGACCGCCGCCCCGACCCCCACCAACGGCGGCTGGAACCCCCCACCGCGCGCGGCGGACAGGACCGAACCGTCCGCCCCGACCACCGCCACGTCCGTCTTGCTGTTGCCCGCGTCGATGGCGATCACGGCGACTGTGGTCACGCCCACGCCAAGTGCTCCCGGTTGTGCGCGATCAGCCGGTCGGTGAGCCCGTCGGCGTACTCGAACTGGCCGATCAGGGGGTGTGCGAGCAGCGCCTTGAAGACGCGGTCGCGGCCGCCGCGCAGCGCCGCCTCCAGCGCCAGTTCCTCGTACGCCGTCACGTTCGCGACGAGCCCCGCGTACAGCGGGTCCAGCTCCGGCACGGCCAGCGGCGTGGCGCCCGTCCGGTCCACCCGTGCCTGGACCTCGATGACCGCGTCGTCCGCGAGGAAGGGCAGCGTGCCGTTGTTGTACGTGTTGACCACCTGGACGGGGCTGCCGCCGTCGCCCAGCAGCGAGGCCGCCAGATCCACCGCCGCCTCCGAATAGAACGCGCCGCCGCGCTTCGCGAGCAGCGCGGGCTTCTCGTCCAGCGACGGATCGCCGTACATCGCCAGGAGTTCCGCTTCCATCTTCGCCACCTCCGCCGCCCGCGAGGGCTTCGTCCCGAGTTCACGTACAACCTCGTCGTGCGCGTAGAAGTAGCGCAGGTAGTACGAAGGGACGACGCCCAGGCGGTCGAGCACCGCGCGCGGCAGGCGCAGGTCGTCGGCGATCGCGGCACCGTGCTCGGCGAGCAGCTTCGGCAGCACGTCCTCGCCCTCGGGCCCGCCGAGGCGTACCCCCAGCTCCCAGGAGAGGTGGTTGAGCCCCACGTGGTTCAGGTGCACGTCGGCGGGTGCCACCTCCAGCAGCTTCGCGAACTTCCGCTGGAAGCCGATCGCGACGTTGCACAGCCCGACCGCCTTGTGGCCCGCCTGGAGCAGCGCGCGCGTCACGATGCCGACGGGGTTGGTGAAGTCGATGATCCAGGCGTCCGGGTTCGCGCGGCGTACCCGCTCCGCGATGTCCAGGACGACCGGGACCGTACGCAGCGCCTTCGCGAGACCGCCGGCGCCCGTCGTCTCCTGCCCGACGCAGCCGCACTCCAGCGGCCACGTCTCGTCCTGTTGGCGGGCGGCCTGCCCGCCGACGCGGAGCTGGAGCAGCACCGCGTCGGCGTCCGCGACGCCCGCGTCCACGTCGGAGGTGGTCGTGATGCGGCCGGGGTGGCCCTGCCGGTCGAAGATGCGGCGGGCGAGGCCGCCCACCAGGTCGAGGCGGTCGGCGGCCGGGTCGACGAGGACGAGCTCCTCGATCGGCAGGGTGTCCCGCAGACGGGCGAAGCCGTCGATCAGTTCGGGGGTGTAGGTGGAGCCGCCGCCCACCACCGCGAGTTTCATGCCGGTCATGGTCGTCATCCCTTTACTCCGGTCAGTGTGACGCCTTCTACGAACGCCTTCTGGGCGAAGAAGAAGACGACGATCACAGGGGCCATGACCAGTACGGTCGCGGCCATGGTCAGGTTCCAGTCGGTGTGGTGCGCGCCCTTGAAGGATTCGAGTCCGTACGACAGCGTCCAGGCGGCAGGGTTCTCGGAGGCGTAGATCTGCGGGCCGAAGTAGTCGTTCCAGGCGTAGAAGAACTGGAAGAGGGCGACGGCCGCGATGCCCGGCCTGGCCATCGGCAGTACGACCCGGATCAGCGTCCGCAGCTCGCCGCAGCCGTCGACCTTCGCCGCGTCCAGGTATTCGTTCGGGATCGTCAGCAGAAACTGCCGCAGCAGGAAGATCGAGAAGGCGTCACCGAACGCCATCGGGATGATCAGCGGCCACAGCGTGCCCGACAGGTCCAGTTGCTTCGCCCAGAACAGGTACATCGGGATGATGACCACCTGCGGCGGCAGCATCATCATGGAGATGACGAGCATCAGGGACAGGGTGCGGCCCCGGAAGCGGAACTTGGCGAGCGCGTACGCCACCGGGACCGACGACACCACGGTCAGTACGGTGCCGAGCCCGGCGTACAGCAGGGTGTTCTTCCACCAGGTCAGGAAGCCGGGCGTCTCGAAGACCTTGACGTAGTTTCCCCACTCCCAGGTGTTGGGCGTCAGGTCGCGGGTCAGCGCCTGCTGGTCGTTCATCAGCGACGTCAGTACGACGAAGACGAACGGCAGCACGAAGAAGAGCGCGGCCGCGGTCCCCAGCGAGTGGACGGCGATCCAGTGCAGCAGCGCCTTGCGGCGCGCGGTGCGCTCAGCCGGTGTGGAGGTGTTCGCCGCCACCTTCGCGGGAGCGTCCAGTAGTTGAGTCATGACGGTCATTCACCTGCCTGGAGGATGCCGCCGCGCCGCCGCATCAGAAGCGCGGTGAAGGCCATGGCCAGGGCGAACAGGACGAGGGCGACGACGCACGCGGACCCGTAGTCGAACCGCTGGAAGCCGAGGTTGTAGACGAGCTGGGGAAGCGTCAGCGTCGACTTGTCGGGATAGCCGGGCTCGAACTGCTGGCCCGAGCCGCCGATGATGCCGGAGGCGACCTTTCCCGCGACCAGCGGCTGTGTGTAGTACTGCATGGTCTGGATAACGCCGGTGACGACGGCGAACATCACGATCGGTGAGATGTTCGGCAGCGTGACGAAGCGGAAGCGCTGCAGCGCGGACGCGCCGTCCAGCTCCGCCGCCTCGTACTGCTCCTTCGGTACGTCGAGCAGCGCGGCCATGAAGATGACCATCAGGTCACCGATGCCCCACACCGCGAGCATGGTGAGCGCCGGCTTCGACCAGGACGGGTCGTTGAACCACCCAGGGGTCGGCAGCCCGAGCTCCCCGAGGACCGAGTTGACCGGTCCCGTCCCCGGGTTGAGGAGGAAGACGAAGGCGAGCGTCGCGGCGACCGGCGGCGCCAGGAACGGCAGGTAGAAGAGGGTGCGGAAGAGGCCCGTGCCCGTCTTGATCCTGGTGATCAGCAGTCCGATGCCCAGCCCGAAGACGACCCGGCAGCCGACCATGATCAGGACCAGCCACAGGGTGTTGCGCAGCGACGGCCAGAACATGGGGTAGTGGCTGAAGACGTACGTCCAGTTGTCGAGCCCGTTGAAGGCGGGGACGCCGAAACCGTCGTACCGCATGAAGGAGAAATAGACGGTCGACAGCAGCGGGTACGCGAAGAAGACGCTGAAGCCGACCAGCCACGGCGACATGAACGCCGCCGTCCGAAGCGCCGACCTGCGACGCTTGGAGCGGAGCGGGTGCGCGGTCGTGCTCATCGGCGGGCTACTTCGCCTTCGCGATGTCGGTGTCGATCTGGGCGGCGGTCTTCTCCAGCCCGGCCTTCAGGTCCTTCACCGCGCCCTTCTCGTACTGGTAGCCGAACTCCTGGATCGTCTGGAGGTACGTCGCACCGTTCACGGCGCCCGCCGGGGTGCTGGACTTCGGGTGCCGCGCGATGTCCAGGAACGTCTTGAAGCGCGGGTCGAGCTTGAGGTCCGGCGACTTCAGCGCGTCGAAGGTGGACGGCACGTTGCGGATCGCGTTGGCGAACTCCACGACGGCCTCGGTGTCGGTCGTCATGAACTCGACCAGTTCCCAGGCGGCGTTCTGCTTCCTGCTGGCCGGGGCGATGCCCATGATCGTGCCGGACAGGAAGCCCTTGCCGTAGCTGTCGGCCTCGTCGTCGGCGACGGGCATGGGCGCGACACCGACCTCGAACGGCACCTTGGCGTCCTCGGCCATCCCGAGCCGCCACTCGCCGTCCATCTGCATCGCGACCTGCCCGGTGTGGAACGGGTGCTTGGCGCCCCACTCGTCACCGAAGGTGCCGCGGAACTTCTCCAGCTTCTCGAAGCCGCCGAGCTCGTCGACCAGCTTCTTCTGCTGCCTGAACATGGCGGCGAAGGCCGGGTCCCTGGCGATGTTCGACTTGCCGTCCGCGTCGAAGTACTGCTGGTCCCAGCTGCCCATGTAGTGCTCGGTGGTCGTCTCGTAGCCGTGGTAGTTCGGCATGAAGCCGAGCTGCTCGTAACTGTCGCCCCTGGTCCTCGTCAGCTTCTTCGCGGTCGCGGTCAGCTCGGACATCGTCCTGGGGGGTGAGGCGATACCGGCCTTCTTGAAGGCGTCCTTGTTGTAGTAGAGGCCGTACGCGTCGGTGAGCAGCGGCATGGCGCACCGCTTGCCCTCGAACTGCGTGTACTCCAGCGTCACCTTCGGGAACGTCTTCTCCAGGTCGAGCTCCGACTTCTCGATGAAGGGCTTCAGGTCGGCGAAGGCGCCCGACGAGCAGAACTTCCCGACGTTCGAGGTCGTGAAGGACGAGACGACGTCCGGGCCCTTCGAACCTCCCGCGCGCAGCGCCTGGTTGAGCTTGTCGTCGTTGATGTTGCCGACGACGTTCACCTTGATGTTCTTGTGCCGCGCCTCGAAGCGGTCGACGTTCGCCTGGATCGCCTTCACCTCGCTCGGGGCGCTCCAGCCGTGCCAGAACGTGATCGTGGTCTTCGCGTTCGGGTCGTCGGTCGCACCGGTCTCCGGCTGCCCCGTACACGCGGAGGCGAGCACGGACATCGCGGCGACGACGACGGCTGACGCGGTGAGACGGCTGTTTCTGCGCATGGCGAAGCTCCCAGGGGCAGGGGTCATGGGGAGGAGAGGGGAGGGGAGGGGCTAGCGGGCGGTGGTGTCGAAGACCTCGTCGCGCGTGGTGGCGAGAGCGCTCTCCAACGCCCCGCGCAGTACGGGCTCTTCCTGTACGGAACCGATGACGAGCCGGGGCCGGGGCGCGGCGAGCTCGGCCAGCTCCGCCTGGACCAGCGCGCGCAGCGGTTCGCCGCCGGCGACGAGGACCCCGCCGGACAGCACGATCAGTTCGGGGTCGAGGAGGGCGACCATGGAGGCGAGACCGGTCGCGAGCCCGGTCGCGAAGGCCTGGAGAAGCTCCTGGTACGGTCCGCCGTCCGCCCGCGACGCCTCGCCGATCAGCGCGATGGCCTCATCGATGTACGTCTCGCCGGGCGGCACCGCGATGCCCAGCTCCCGCGCCAGCCGCGGCACGGCCTGACCGCCCGCCAGCTCCTGGAAGCCGCCGGAGTTGGCCTTGGTCACCCGGCGTACGAGCGGAGTGCCCGGCACCGGCATGAACCCGACCTCGCCGGCGCCGCCGGTCCAGCCGCGGTGCAGCCGGCCGCCGATCACCAGCGCGGCGCCGAGGCCGCCGTGGTTCCACAGCAGTACGAAGTCCTGATGTCCCCGCGCCGCGCCCAGCCGCTGCTCGGCGACGGCGGCCAGGTTCACGTCGTTCTCGTACTCGACGGGCATGGGCAGCACGGCCGCCAGTTCGTCGAGGAGGGTGGGAGAGTGCCAGCCGGGGAGGTGGGAGGCGTACCGCAGGCGCCCGGTGCCCGGGTCAAAGGCGCCCGGCGTGCCGATGACGACGCGGTGCACGTCGGCCCGTACGAGACCGGCGGCCTTCACCGCGCCGTCGAGTGCGTCGGTCACCTGGCGTACGACGGACTCGGCGCGGCGGCCCGGGGTCGGCAGTTCGAACTCACCGACGGTCGCGCCGGTGATGTCGGCGACGGCGGCGCGGATGCGCTGCGGCGTCACGTCGAGGCCGGCCACGTGCGCGGCGCGCGCGTTGACCGCGTACAGCTGGGCGTTCGGTCCCGGGCGCCCCTCCGTCGTACCGGTGGCGACGACGAGGCCGGCGGTCTCCAGGCGGACGAGCAGCTGGGACGCGGTGGGCTTGGAAAGACCGGTCAGCTTGCCGATCTTCGTACGGGAGAGGGGGCCGTGCTCCAGGAGCAGGTCGAGGGCGGCCCTGTCGTTCATCGCCCGCAGAACGCGCGGCGTGCCCGGCGTACTCGGCGTACCGGCCATGGCAATGCACCCATCCACTGTTAGGAAAGTTTCCTATTTGGTGGGACGAAAGTAGGGCGGAGGCAGGGCGGCCGTCAAGAGCGCTCGGCTACTTGTGGAGATTCGTGGCCGGCGGCGGAATCGGAGACGCCGCGAGGGACTGCGGGGACGTCGGGCTGGCCAGTGCCGACGGCGCCGCCATGCCCGCCGTCGGGTCGGCCGACGCGGCCTCGTCGCCGAGCACCGCGGGGCCGCCGACGATCCGGATGCCCGCCCGGTCGAAGGCCTGCTTGATGCGCCAGCGCAGTTCCCGCTCGACGCCGAGCGCCTTGCCCGGCATCGTTTTCGCGGAGACCCGCACCACCATCGAGTCGAGCAGCACCGAGTCCAGGCCGAGCACCTCGACCGGGCCCCACAGCAGCTCGTTCCACGGCTCGTCCTTGGCGAGTACGGCAGCCGTCTCGACAATGACCGCGCGCACCCGGTCCAGGTCCTCCGTCGGACGTACCTGTACGTCGATACCGGCCGTGGCCCAGCCCTGGCTGAGGTTGCCGATCCGCTTGATCTCGCCGTTGCGGACGTACCAGATCTCACCGTTGTCGCCGCGCAGCTTCGTCACACGCAGACCGACCTCTATGACCTCGCCGGACGCCACTCCCGCGTCGATGCTGTCCCCGACGCCGTACTGGTCCTCAAGGATCATGAAGACGCCGGAGAGGAAGTCGGTGACCAGGTTGCGCGCACCGAAACCGAGCGCCACACCCGCGACACCCGCGGAGGCGAGGAGCGGCGCCAGATTGATGTTGAGCGCGCCGAGCACCATCAGGGCGGCCGTACCCAGGATCAGGAACGACGCGACGGAGCGCAGTACGGATCCGATCGCCTCCGAGCGCTGGCGGCGGCGCTCGGCGTTCACCAGGAGGCCGCCGAGCGGGGTGCCCTCGACCGCCTGGGCGCTGCGGTTCATGCGGGCTATCAGCTTGGTGAGGGAGCGGCGGATGACCGTACGCAGAATCGCGGCGATCACGACGATCAAGAGAATGCGCAGGCCCACGCTCAGCCAGGTGGACCAGTTCTGCTCGACCCAGCTCGCGGCATTGGTCGCCTTCTGCGCCGCCTCGTCGAAGGTGACGGGCTGCTGGTGCTCGGGCGTCGGATCAGCGGCCGACAGGACGGACCAGGGCACGGCGGGGACCTCCAGGCGGGCGGGACGACAGCAGACCAACCACACTAACGGGGCATCCCGCCTAACCCGGCGCTGTGTTCGAGGGAGAGACAAGGCTCACCAGGGCATGAAGGTCGTGTGGTCGAAAACACTCCCAGCCCGTTACCCGGACGTGGTGGCGTTTCGACCAGGCATGAGGGGAGACTGAGAGCAGATCGTCCCGGCGCGAGCCACGCGCCGCCGGCGTTATAGGAGGCATCCGTGCCGCATGTCCTGGTCCTCAACGCGTCGTACGAGCCGCTCGGCGTCGTACCGCTCCGCCGCGCGCTCGTCCTCGTCCTGGAGAACAAGGCTCTCTGCCTCGAGGAATCCGGCGCCTTCATGCACAGCGCGACCCGGGCGGTTCCCGCGCCCAGCGTTGTGCGGCTGAAACGGTTCGTACGGGTCCCCTACCGGGGGCCCGTTCCTCTCACCCGCCGTGCGCTCTTCGCCAGGGACGGCGGGCGCTGCATGTACTGCGGTGGCGTCGCAACCAGCGTCGACCACGTCGTACCGCGCAGTCGGGGCGGGCAGCACGCCTGGGAGAACGTGGTGGCGGCGTGCCGGCGCTGCAACCACGTCAAGGCCGACCGGCACCTGATGGAGCTGGGCTGGCGGCTGCGCCACCAGCCGGCTCCGCCGTCCGGTCTGGCGTGGCGGATTATCGGGACCGGGCATCGGGATCCGCGCTGGCTGCCGTACCTGCAGCCGTTCGGCGCGGATGACGCGCTGGCCCGGATCGACGGCATCTCCGCCTGAGACCCGGGGGCGGGGCGGCCCGGATCGCCTGCGGCGGGCTTTCCCCTACCCGCCCCTTCCCGAGCTGGGGCTCCGCCCCAGACCCCGCTCCTCAAACGCCGGAGGGGCTGAAAGTTCCCCAGGGCAACCATCCAGCCTGTCCGGCGTTTGAGGACACGCCCGTAGGGCGTCCGGGGGCCTGGGGGCTTGCCCCCAGCTTCGGGAAGGGGCGGGAAGGGGAAAGCCCCGCAGGGCCGCAACCACCCCGCGCTAGTCCGCGTCCCCCGCTGCATCGCCCGCCGCCGCGTCCACCGCGTACGCCTCCACCCCGAACAGCGAGTAGCCGAACGGCAGCGCCCGCTCATCGCACTGCACCCGCACGAACCGCGTGTTCTTCGCGTCCATCCGGACCGCCTCGCGGCCGCCCCGCCCGTCCCTCACCGTCGCTGCCGTGCGCCAGGTGCGGCCGTCCTCGGACACCTGGACGCGGTACTTCTTCGCGTACGCCTCCTGCCAGTGCAGGACGACCTGCCCGAGCCGCACCGGCCCCGCCAGCTCCGCCTGCCACCACGCCGAGGGGCCTATGGGCGAGGTCCACCGGCTCGCCGGGTCGCCGTCGGCGGCGTTCGGTGCCGGGAAGTCGGCGGTCTCGTCGCCGGACGAGGACACCTTCACGCCCTCGCCCCGCACGAGATCCGGCCCTGCCGTACGCGGAAACGCACGCACCGTAAGGACCCTGTTCTCCCCGTCGAAGGACACCGGCACCTTGTACTCGCCCGCCGGGACCGCCTTGTCGACCCTGACATCGAGCGGCACGGCGGTGGACGCGCCGCGCGGCACCGTCGTCGCCTGCGGGGCCCGCACCTCGATGCCCTTCGGCGCCTCGGCCGTCAGCCGGCCGCGCACCTCGCCGGGCCGCTGCCCGGTCAGCCGTACCGTGACCCGCTCCGGCCGGCTCCCGCCGATCTCCGCGTCCGTCTCGCTGCGCTCCAGCCACAGCCCCGCTCGCGGCTCGTCCGCGAACCAGGGCACCAGGCGGTGCACTACGGGAGCGCCGCCGTCACCGTCCGCGTCCCACCTCAGCCGTACGGCGTCGACACGCGCACCCTTCGCCTCCGTCTGCGTCCAGCCAGTGCCCGACAGCGTGCCGACACGCCGCCAGCCCTCGCCCACGACATGCGCCTCGACGGCCGCGCCCTCGCCCGTACCCGGCTCGGTCATGGCGGTCAGCGCCTCGACGGGCCGCGCCCTGTCGAGCCGCACGGTGTACGAACCCAAGCCCTCCGACACGCGGCCCGCCTTGCGGTCCGCGCCGGTCCAGGCGTCCGCCGCCTTGACGGCCTTCGTCAGGAACGGGTCGAGCACGCCCTTGCCGACGGTGACCCGGCTCGCCTCCAGGGAGCCGCGCAGCGCGTCCAGGTCGAGCGAGGCGCGCCAGGCGGCCGGGCCGTCGCCCCGCGCCTGCGCCTGGAGCAGGTCGACGGAGAGCTCGCCGGCCCTCCCGTACCGCGCCAGCTGCTCGGTCCACGGCCGTACCTCGTCGTCGAAGGCTCCGCCCGCCGGCCCCTGGAGCCGCAGCGGCGCCTCGCGCATCACCGTGAAGGCGTCCCGCAGCCTCTGCGCCGCCGCGTCCCGCACGCCCTGGTCGTCGGACGTACGCGCACTCCAGAAGCCGTCGATGAGCGGCCGCAGATACGCCGACTCCTCGCCGCCCAGCACGGACGACGCGGTGTTGCCCGCCAGCGCCCGCATCGCCGCGCGGGCCGCCGCGTCACCGCCGGCCAGGTCGTCCATCGCGGCCTGCCAGGACTCCTGCGGCTGATAACCGCGCGGGTTCCAGGCGTAGTCGGCGGCCGTGAACAGCGGGATGCGGGAGGCGGACGCCTGCTCCATGGCGTTGGCGAGGAGGGCGGCCGAGCCGGACGCGACGGCGGGCTCCCGGCCCGTGTAGGGGCCGAGGAAGACGCGGTCCTGCGCGTAGTCGTTGACCGGGTAGTTGTCCATGGTGACCAGCGGATGCCGGAACGCGTCGCGCGCACCGGCGAGTTCACGCCCGGTGATCGTCCTGGGTACGACGCCGACGCCCGTCCACGCGACCTGCACCCCGCCGTCCAGGTGGGCGGCGAGCGCCTGCCGGTAGTCGGTGTCGCCCTCCTGGTAGAACTCCGTCGGCATCACGGACAGCGGCTCGGACCCGGGGTGCCGCTCCGCCAGGTGCCGCGCCACCGCGTTGGCCACGCGCGCGTGCGCCTTGGCCGCCGCCTCCGGGCCCGCGCCGAAGGTGTCCGCGTCCGCGCCGCAGTGCCACTCGCTGTAGCTGACGTCCTGGAACTGGAGCTGGAAGGAACGCACTCCGAGCGCCCACATCGCGTCGAACTTGCGGTTCAGCGCCTTGATGTCGTCGTCGGACGACATGCACATCGCCTGCCCCGGTGCCACCGCCCAGCCGAGCGTCACATGGCTGCTGCGGGCCCGCTCCGCGAGCGCCCGGAAGTCGGCGCGCTGGTCCGCCGGGTACGGGTCGCGCCAGCGGGCCTGGCGGTACGGGTCGTCGCCGGGGGCGTAGAGGTATCGGTTCTGCTTGGTACGGGCCATGAAGTCGACCTGGGCGAGACGCTGTTCGCGGGTCCACGGCTGCCCGTAGAAGCCCTCGGTCATGCCGCGTACGGCCGTCCCCGGCCAGTCGCGGACGGTGGCCCCCGCGATCTGCTTGCCGCCGCCGTTGCCGGAGGCCGTCACCAGCTGACGCAGGCTCTGCGCGGCGTGGAACAGGCCGTCGTCACCGGCACCGTCGAGCGCGACCGTGTCCCGCCCGTCGACGCTGCCGACGGCTATCCGGTAGCCCCCGGACGGCAGATCGGCGCGCTCGGGCGCGCGCAGGGCGCGCAGCGCGTCGTTCGCGCCGGTGCCTCCCGCCCGTACGACCAGGCCACGCACGGGCAGCGGCTCATCGGGCCGCACGCTGTAAAGGGTCTGCACGCCCGCGTCGCGCAGTACGTCTCCGAGAGCCTTCAGGGCGTACGGATCAGTGCCCGCCTCCGCGACGAGCACCGCTTCCCCGCCGACCTGCACCGGCTGCCCGGCCGCCCGTATGGTCTGCGGCCGCGGCCACACGGCCGGCAGGGCCGCGGCGTCGCTCTCCCGGTCCGGCTTCGTGGCCGCGGCGGCGCCCGGGTCGGGGTCGGAGGGGGCGGCGAACGCTCCGTGCGAACCACCGAGCAGCCCACCGATCACCGCGACCGCGACCGCGGTCGCGCCCCTCGCGCCTCTCCTGCGCCCGAACTGCACGGCCGTCTCCTCAGTCGCGTCAGTCTTCTCCTGTGGGCCCTGAGCCCACCACCCGTCCGGCCGGGTGTCAATTTGGATACCGGGAACCTGGTGTGACGCGGGACACGTTGATGGAACCTATACGTCTGCGGCCGTGTCCATTGGGTAGGGCTGCTGTGTCCACTTAGCCCATCGTAGGGAGGCCCCTGTGGCCGCTGCACAGCTTCTCCTCTCCGCCCTGTCCAAACCCGTGCCCGCCCCTCGTGCCGACATCACCGCCGCGTTCCCCTTCGACGACGCCGGTTTCGCCGAGCCGCTGCTCACCTCCGAGCCGCCCCTGACCAGCGAACCCCCGATGGCCGACGCCGCCCCGCTCACCAGTGAGCCCCCGATGGCCGACGCCGCCCCCCTGACCAGCGAACCGACCGCCCACGGCACCGCATCGGGCGTGGAGCCCACGGGGGTCTAGATGGGCCTTGCCCGGCTCGCGGCCCTGCACGGCGTCGCCACGTCCTACCAGCCGTCGGCGCACCGCACGCTCCAGGTCCCCGACGAAACGGTGGTGGCCGTTCTGGCGGCCCTCGGCGTCGACGCGCGCACGCCCGAGGCGGTGCGTACGGCCCTCGAAGCCCACGAGGCCGCCGCCGCCCGCCGTCTGCTGCCCGCCACGCTGGTGTCCTGGACGGGCCCGGCCGGCCCCCAGCCGCCACCCGCCGTCGCCGCCCTGCCCGCGGGCACGCGGCTGCGCGTCGAGACGGAGCAGGGGCCGGCGGTGGAGTGGCAGACGCCGGCCGCCGACCCGCCCGAGCCCGCGCCCGACGCGGCCCGGCCGCCCTCGGCCGCCGCCGCGAGCGGGGCGAGCGAGGGCCGCGTGTCCGGTAACGGCAGCGAGTCCGGCAACAGCAACACATCCGGCAACGGCAGAGTGGCCGGTCACGGCAGCGTGGGCAGCGAAGGCTGGGGGCAGCTGCCTCTCGGAGTGCACCGGCTGGGCGTGCGTACGCCGGAAGGGCAGGAGGACGCCGCGACGCTCGTCGTCGCGCCCGCCCGTGTCCCGCAGCCCCCCGGCCGCACCTACGGGTTCATGGTCCAGCTCTACTCCCTCCTCTCCCGGCGCTCCTGGGGCATGGGCGACCTCGGTGACCTCGCCGAGCTGGCCGCCTGGTCCGGGCGCTCCCTCGGCGCCGGCTTCGTGCAGATCAACCCGCTGCACGCGGCCGTCCCCGGTACGCCCACCGACCCCTCCCCCTACCGCCCGTCCTCGCGCCGCTTCCCGGACCCCGTACACCTGCGGGTCGAGGACGTTCCGGAGTACGCCCATGTCCCGCCCGCGGACCGTGCCCGTATCGACGACCTGCTCGACCGGGCCGCCACCCTGCGCGACGGCGTACTGAACAAGGGCGAGCTGATCGACCGCGACGCCGTGTGGCAGCTGAAGAAGCAGGCCCTGGAGCTCGTACGTCCGGTCCCGCTCGGCACCGGCCGCCGCGCCGCCTACTGCGACTTCCTCGCCGAGCAGGGCACCGCCCTGGAGGACCACGCCACCTGGTGCGCGCTCGCCGAGATGTACGGGCCCGACTGGCACACCTGGCCGTCCGCGCTGCGCGACGCCCCGCACTCCGCCGCCGTCGAGCGCGCCCGCAACGAGCTCCACGACCGCGTCGACCTGCACTGCTGGCTGGCCTGGCTCACCGACTGCCAGCTCGCCGCCGCCCAGAGCGCCGCCCGCGCGGCGGGCATGCCCGTCGGCATCGTCCACGACCTGGCCGTCGGCGTGCACCCCGGCGGCGCCGACGCCTGGGCGCAGCAGGACGCGTACGCCCGCGGCATGTCCGTCGGCGCCCCGCCGGACGCCTTCAACGCGCTGGGCCAGGACTGGGGCCTGCCCCCGTGGCGCCCCGACGTCCTGGCCGCCGCCGGGTACGCCCCCTTCCGCGGCCTGCTGCGCGGGCTGCTGCGCAACGCGGGCGCGCTGCGCATCGACCACGTCATGGGACTGTTCCGGCTCTGGTGGGTCCCGGAGGGCCTCGAACCCACGGCGGGAACGTACGTCCGCTACGACGCCGAGGCGATGCTCGCCGTACTCGCCCTGGAGGCCCACCTGGCGGGTGCGAGCGTCATAGGGGAGGACCTGGGAACGGTCGAGCCGGGGGTGCGGGACGCGCTGACCGAGCGCGGTGTGTCCGGTACGTCGGTGATGTGGTTCGAGCGCGACTGGGCCGGTACGGGCAGGCCGCTGCCCCCGGAGAACTGGCGCGAGCACTGCCTGGCCACCGCCACCACCCACGACCTGCCGTCCACCGCCGCCCGCCTGACGGGCGAGCACGTCGCACTGCGTCACCGGCTCGGCCTGTTCACCCGTCCGCTGGAGGAGGAGCGGGCCGAGGCGGCCGTGGAAGTGGCCGACTGGCTGTCGTACCTGGCCAGGCTCGGTCTGCTGCCGGAGGGCGTGGGCGACGAGGAGGGCGAGATCCGCGCGGTGTACCGCTTCCTGCTGCGCACCCCGGCCCGGATGGTCGGCATCTGGCTGCCGGACGCGGTGGGCGACCGCCGGCCGCAGAACCTGCCGGGCACCTGGGACCAGTACCCGAACTGGCGACTGCCGGTGGCGGACGCGGAGGGGCGGCCCGTAACCCTGGAGGGACTGGCCGCGTCGCCGCGGCTGCACGATCTGATCGCCGCTTTCCGGACGCGTACGGCATCGGCCGGGGCGGTGTCACCGCCTGTGCCACCGGCTGTGCCGCCCCCTTCGCCGCCCCCTATGGCACCCCCGGGCGCGCGGCTCCCGTAGGCGTTCGCTACGTTTGCACTGTGGACAAGAAGAATGCCCTGCGCGCCGGTGCCGTCGCGGCCGGTACGACGCTGATGATGCTGCTCATGTCGTCCCCCGCGCTCGCGGCCATCCCCGACGACGGCGACGACCCGGGGCCCGGCCTGAGCGTGGCCGAGACGCTCGGTCTGTATGTCGTGGCTCCGATCGCGCTGTTCCTGGTGATCACGGGTCTCGTCATGGTGCTGGACAAGTCCAAGAAGCAGAGCTGACACCAACCCGTACACGTTTCTGAGGGCGCCTTCGTCCGTACGCGAGTAATCGCGTACGGGACGGAGGCGCCCTTTAACGTTTCCGATCTTTCAGCTGAACTGAACGAATGCGTCGAAAAGATTCGATGGACCTGATGTGTGCTGCGATGCGACGGTAGAAACCGCAACCAAGTTGGAGGGGATGGCATGGCAGTGCGGGACCGCGTCCGTATCGGCAGCGAGCCGGCAGGGAAGAGGGGGCGGAGGACGAGGGCGGAGGAGAAGGCGGACGAGGCCGGGAAGGCGGAGAAGGCGGCGGTCGTCGGTCTCGTCCTCGCCGCCGTCGCGACGGTCGTCTGGTCCGGCAGCTTCGTCACTTCCCGCGCCCTCCACGACTCCGTCCCACCCGTCCACGCAGCCTTCTGGCGCTGGATCGTGGCCATCGTCGCCGTGGTCCCCTTCGCGGCCCGCGAGGTCTGGCGCCAACGGGCGGTGCTGCGCCGCCACATGGGCTTTGTGGCCCTGGCCTCGCTGCTCGGCGTAACCGTCTACAACACCCTCGTCAACCAGGCCGGGCTCTCCACCTCCGCGGGCAACATGGGCATGATCATGGCCGCCTCGCCGGTCCTGATGGCCCTTTATGAACGCCTGGGCGGCGCCCGCCTTGGCGCCCGCCGCACGGCCGGGATGCTGGTGGCCTGCGCCGGGGTGCTGCTGCTGGTCAGCAAGGGCTCGTTGGCCATGGACTTCGCGGCCGGGGATCTGTGGATGCTGGCGGCGGCGGTCTGCTTCGGCTCGTACAGCGCGCTGCTGCGCCGCAAGCCGGCCGGGATCGGCGGACTGGCTTTCCTCTTCAGTACGTTCGTGCTCGGCGCGCTGATGCTGTTGCCGGCGTACGCCGTCAGCCTGGCGCTCCAGGGCGGCTTCGAGCCGACGGTGGGTACGGTCGGCCCGCTGGTGTACGTGGGCGTCTTCTCCTCCGCGGTCGCCTTCTTCGCCTGGAACAAGGCGATCGCCCTGATCGGCGCGGCGAGGGCGGGCGTCGTCTACTACCTCCAGCCGGTGTGCGTGGCCCTGCTCTCCCTCGCCCTGCTGGGTGAGGCGACGGGCCCGACGCAGATCGTGTGCATGGCGCTGATCCTGGGCGGAGTGATGCTGGGGGCGGGCCGGGGACGGTGACGGGCCGTGTGGCGGCGGCGGGCCGGGATAGATTCCGTACCGTGATCGAGTGGGACATCAAGAAGCTGCGGATCCTGCGCACCCTGCGCGACCGGGGGACCGTGACCGCGACGGCCGAGGCGTTGATGATGACGCCGTCGGCCGTTTCGCAGCAGCTGTCCAACCTCGGCAAGCAGCTCGGAGTACCTCTGCTGGAGGCGCACGGGCGGCGGGTACGTCTGACGGACGCGGCCCATCTGGTGCTGCGGCACGCGGAGGCGGTCTTCGCGCAACTGGAGCAGGCGGACGCCGAGTTGACGGGCTATGTGCGCGGGGAGGCGGGAGAGGTGCGGGTCGGGGCGTTCTCGACGGCCGTGCCCGCGCTGGTGGTGCCGGCGGTGCAGCGGCTGCGTACGACACATCCCGCGCTGGAGGTACGAGTGCGGGAGGCGGAGGCGGCGGAGGCGTACGAACTACTGGCGGGCGGGGCGGTGGACCTGGCGCTGTCGCTGGCGGCGCACGCACCGACCGCCCGCGACCTCCAGCTGGCCCGTGTCCCGCTGCTGGCCGACCCGTTGGACGTGGCGCTCCCCGCGGGGCATCCGCTGGCGGCGGCGCCGGGGCTGAGGCTGGCGGACCTCTCGGGCGAGCCGTGGATCTTCGGCGGGAGCGGGCCGTGGTCGGAGATCACGCGCCACGCGTGCGAGGCGGCGGGCTTCGTACCGGAGCAGGCGCACAGCGCCGCCGGCTGGACGGCGATCCTGGCCATGGTCGAGGCGGGGATGGGCGTGGCCCTGGTCCCGCGCATGGCGGCGGCTGAACGGCGTACGGGGGTGGTGATGCGAGTGCTGAGCGCGGACCAGCCCCAGCGCCACGTGGTGGCGGCGGTACGCCGGGGCGCGGAGGCGGGCCCGGCGGTGGCCCGCGTGCTGTCGGCGTTGCGCGAGGTGGCGGCAGCACGGCGGGGGTGAGGCGAGGACTCCAACCATTCGCACCTGCTTCAAAGCTTGTCCAGAAACTTTCGATGGACCTGACCGTTCCTGCGATGTGACAGTCAGTGCATGACCACGACGACCGCAGCGCACCCGGAAGACCCGCACGCCAACGACGCCGCCCCCTACGGGGGAGGCGACCCGTACGCCGATTACCGGGGTGGGGACTTTCCCTTCACCGAGCTCGTCGACCTGGCCGACCGGCGTCTTGGGGCCGGGGTCATCGCCGCCAACGACGAGTTCTTCGCCGAGCGCGAGAATCTCCTCATCCGGGAGCGCGCGATCTTCGACCCGGAGCACTTCGGGCACAAGGGCAAGATCATGGACGGCTGGGAGACCCGCCGCCGACGCGGCGCCGACGGGTCGCACCCCTTCCCGGCGCCCGACGACCACGACTGGGCCATCGTCCGCCTCGGTGCCCCCGGCGTCATCCGCGGCATCGTCGTAGACACCGCCCACTTCCGCGGCAACTACCCGCAGCGCGTGAGCATCCAGGCCGCCGCGGTGGAGGGTTCGCCGAGCGCCGAGCAGCTGCTCGACGCCGACGTGAAGTGGGAAGAGCTCGTGCCGCCCACCCCCGTACGCGGACACGCCGCCAACGGGTTCCACATCACCAGCGAGCGCCGCTTCACCCACATCCGGCTCTGCCAGCACCCCGACGGCGGCGTCGCCCGCCTCCGCGTGCACGGCGAAGTCGTGCCCGACCCCGAGTGGCTCGGCCTTCTCGGCACCGTCGACCTCGTCTCCGTACTCAACGGAGGGGTGTACGAAGACGCTTCCGACAAGTTCTACTCGTCGCCGACGCAGATCATCCTGCCGGGGACCTCGCGCAAAATGGACGACGGCTGGGAGAACCGCCGCCGCCGTGTCCGCGACACCAACGACTGGGTGCGCTTCCGCCTCGTCGCGCAGGGCGCCATCCGCGCCGTCGAGATCGACACGGCGTACCTCAAGGGGAACTCGGCCGGCTGGATCGCCCTGAGCGGGCGCAACGGCGGGCCCGAAGAGAACGCGGAGTGGTTCGAGATCATCCCGCGCACCAAGCTCCAGCCCGACACGCTGCACCGCTTCAAGCTCCCGGCCCAGGCTGTCGCCACCCACGTACGCCTCGACGCCTTCCCCGACGGCGGCGTCGCCCGCATGCGGTTGCACGGGGCGCTCACGGAGCAGGGCGCGGCCGAGCTGCGCGCGCGTTACGAGGAAGTGGCCGGCCAGTAGTCGCCTCGGCCAGTAGACCCCGCCCGGCGGACGGCAGCGGCACAGCGCCCGTCCGTCGGGCGGTTTCAATGGTGCACGAGAGGGCGCCCTGCACACAGCAGGGCGCCCTCTCGTGTGTGCCGGTGCGGGGCGTCGGCGGCGCCCCGCACCCAGCCGGGCCGCAGCTACGCCCCAGCCGCCGCCGCATCCGCCGCCTGGGCCTTCAGCGCCCGCTCGATGCCCGCGCGGGACTCCAGGACCAGGCGGCGCAGCGCCGCGTTCGGGGACGCCGAATCCAGCCACGCGTCCGTCGCGTCCAGCGTTGCCCGGGAGACCTGGACCGCCGGGTACAGGCCGACGGCGATCTGCTGGGCCATCTCGTGGCTGCGCGACTCCCAGACGCCCTTGACCGCCGCGAAGTACTTCTCCGTGTACGGCGCCAGCAGCTCACGCTGAGCAGGGTCGGTCTGGACGAAGCCGCTGATCACCGCCTCCTGCGTGGAGTTCGGGAGCTTGTCGGACTCGATCACCGACGCCCACGCCTCCGCCTTCGCCTCGGCCGTCGGCCGCGCCGCCCGCGCCGACGCCGCGTGCAGCTCGCCCGCCGACGTCTTGTCGCGCTCCAGCTCCGCCGCGATCACCTTCTCGTCCGCGCGTCCGGTGGCCGCGAGACGCCCGACGAACGCCCAGCGCATCTCGGTGTCGACCGCCAGACCGTCCACCGTCTCCGTGCCGTCCAGCAGGCCCTGCAGCAGGTCCAGTTGGGCGTCGGTACGGGCCGTCGCCGCGAACGCCCGCGCCCACGCCACCTGGTGGTCGCTGCCCGGCTCGGCGGCGCGCAGGTGCTCCAGCGTCGCCTCCGTCCACCGTGCGAGGCCCGTCTCGCGCCAGTCCGGTGCCGCGTACAGCTCCAGGGCCAGCTTCGCCTGGCGGTGCAGCGACTGGACGACGCCGATGTCCGACTCCTTGCCGATGCCCGACAGGACGAGCGCGAGGTAGTCGCGGGTGGCGAGTTCGCCGTCGCGCGTCATGTCCCACGCGGCCGACCAGCACAGTGCGCGCGGCAGCGACTCGGTGAAGTCACCGATGTGCGCGGTGACCACCGCCAGCGACTCCGCGTCCAGACGCACCTTCGCGTACGACAGGTCGTCGTCGTTCAACAGGATTACGGCGGGGCGCGGCGTGTTCGCCGGGAAGGGGACCTCCGTCAGCTCGGCGGCCTCGATGTCCAGCTCGATGCGGTTCGTACGGACCAGCTTGCCCGCGCCGTCCAGGTCGTAGCAGCCGACCGCGATCCGGTGCGGACGAAGGATGGAGGTGCCCTTCGCGCCGGCCGGGAGCGCGGGGGCCTCCTGCCGCACGGCGAACGACGTGACGTTGCCGTCCGCGTCCGTCTCGATCTCCGGGCGCAGGATGTTGATGCCGGCCGTCTCCAGCCACGCCTTCGACCACGTCTTCAGGTCGCGGCCGGACGTCTTCTCCAGCGCGCCGAGCAGGTCGGACAGGCGCGTGTTCCCGAACGCGTGCGCCTTGAAGTACGCCTGCACGCCCCGGAAGAACTCGTCCTGGCCGACGTACGCGACGAGCTGCTTCAGTACGGAAGCGCCCTTGGCGTACGTGATGCCGTCGAAGTTGACCAGCACGTCGTCCAGGTCACGGATGTCCGCCATGATCGGGTGCGTGGAGGGGAGCTGGTCCTGGCGGTACGCCCAGGTCTTCTCCGAGTTCGCGAACGTCGTCCACGAGTGCGGCCACTTCGAGCCCGGCGCGTGCGCCTGGCAGGCGACCGAGGTGTACGTCGCGAACGACTCGTTCAGCCACAGGTCGTTCCACCACTCCATGGTGACCAGGTCGCCGAACCACATGTGCGCCAGCTCGTGCAGGATGGTCTCGGCGCGCCGCTCGTACGCCGCGTCCGTCGTCCGCGACCGGAAGATGTACTGGTCGCGGATGGTGACCGCGCCCGCGTTCTCCATCGCGCCCGCGTTGAACTCCGGCACGAAGAGCTGGTCGTACTTCGCGAAGGGGTACGCGTAGTCGAACTTCTCCTGGAACCAGTCGAAGCCCTGCCGCGTCACGTCGAAGATCGCGTCCGCGTCCAGGAACTCGGCGAGCGACGGGCGGCAGTAGATGCCCAGCGGCACGCTCTGCCCGTTCGCGCCCTCGTACGAGCTGTGGACGGAGTGGTACGGGCCGACGATCAGCGCGGTGACGTACGTCGAGATGCGCGGCGTCGGCTCGAAGAGCCAGATGTCGTCCTTCGGCGCCGGGGACGGGGCCGGGGAGTTCGAGATCACCGTCCAGCCGGACGGCGCCTTCACCGTGAACTGGAAGGTCGCCTTCAGGTCCGGCTGCTCGAACGACGCGAAGACGCGCCGCGCGTCCGGCACCTCGAACTGGGTGTAGAGGTACGCCTGCTGGTCGACCGGGTCGACGAAGCGGTGCAGGCCCTCACCCGTGTTCGTGTACGCGCAGTCGGCGACGACCTTCAGATTGTTCTGACCGGCTTCGAGGTGCTTGAGGGTGATACGTGAATCGCGGAAGACCGCTGCGACGTCGAGCGGCTTCCCGTTCAGTACGACCTGGTGCACGGCGGGCGCCACCAGGTCGATGAACGTCTGCGCCCCGGCCTCGGCGCACTCGAAACGCACGGTGGTCACGGACCTGTAGGTGCCGCCCTCCTGCGCGCCGCTCAGGTCGAGCTCGATCTCGTACGCGTCAACAGTGAGCAGGCTCGCCCGCTGCTGGGCCTCTTCGCGGGTCAGGTTCGTGCCAGGCACCCGGTCATCTCCTCGGTATGTGTCGTTTTCCGTCATCCTTCCACGGCTCCTGGGTGATAGCTGCTGAGTTAGCTCGCAACTGTCAGGGGCGATGTCCGATGTCCGCCAGCACGCCACGCGGGGCGCGGCGAAGCTGGCCGTATGACGACGACCACGACCACGACCACGGCCGCGAAGACGATCTACATCGCCCGCCCCATCGAGCCCACCGCCCTCGCACAGCTCCGGGACACCGACGACGCCGGCCGCGCCTGTGTTCCGTACGCCGACGAGGAGGGCGGCGCGCCGCTGCGCTGCTGCCTGCGCCTGAGCGGGCCCGGCGAGCAGGTCGCGCTCGTCTCGTACGCGCCGCTGCGCCGCTGGGCGGCCGGGACGCGGGCCGGGCCCGGGGCGTACGACGAACAGGGGCCGGTCTTCATCCACGCCCAGGAGTGCGACGGGCCGCAGGCGGCTGACGGTTATCCCTTCGCCCGCGTCGGCGCCCTGCGGACCGTGCGCCGCTACAACGCCGACGGGCGGATCGTCGGCGGCCGGCTGGTGGAGATCCCGGACGACCCGACGACGGGGTTCGACGCCGCGTTCGCCGAGGCCTTCGAGGAGCCGGACGTGGCGCTCGTGCACGTCAGGGCTGTCGAGTACGGCTGCTTCCACTTCGAGGTCCGGCGGCCGTGACCCGGCGCAGTCCTCACTCCGCGATACCGGAAACCGCTCTCGCGAAGGCCCGTACGCGTTCCGTCTCGCCGTCGCGGTGCCACACCACGCCGAGCACCGAGTCCGGCAGCCCCTCGACCGGTACGAACACCACGTCCCTGCGGCCGTGGTACTCCGCGGTCGGCCGGCACAGCAGCATCCCGCCCCGCCCGGCGGCGACCAGGGTCAGGCCCTCCTGGAGTGTGGTGACCGACGGGCCCGGAGCGGCGGAGGGGGCGTGCACGTCGCGCCAGTACGCCGGTGCGGGAGCCGACGCCGTGACCAGGGGGACGGTGGCGACCTCGTCGGCGGTCAGTGAGGCGCGGGCCGCGAAGGGGTGACGTACCGACAAAGCGACCGTCTGCCGCTGCCTGGAGAAGACCGGGCCGAGGGCCAGATCCGGCTCCGCCACCGGCAGCAGCACGATCGCCGCGTCCACCTCACCGCGCCGTACCGCCCCGAAGGGATCGGAGAAGGGGATCTCCGCGATCTCCGTCACGCAACCGGGGTGCCGATCCTGAAAGGCGGTGATCACCCCCATCACAGGGACGTCCGCCGTGCCCTGGAAGCCCAGGCGCAGACGGCCGTCGACACCGCGCGCCTCGGCACGGGCGACCTCGACGGCCGCACGGAGGGTCTCGTACGCCGGGGCCAGGTTGGCCAGGAACCGTTCGCCCGCCGGGGTCAGGCACACGCGGCGGCTCGTGCGGTCGACGAGGCGGGCACCGATGCGGGTCTCCAGCGTGCGCAGGAGCTGGCTGACGCGGCTCTGCGACACGTACAGCCGCTCGCCCGCGCGGCCGAAATGCAGCTCCTGCGCGAGCACCAGGAAACTTTCGAGTTCACGGATCTCCAGCCCGGCCACACACGCCCCCTGATCGATGAGTCCGGCTCATAGAAGGATGAGAACTCCGCCGTTGTTCCCGGCCGGGGCGCGCAAGAGGCTGGACGGCATGTACAGGAACAATGAACTGCCCCATGAACGGGCCGCGTTGCCGCCCGCCGTGTTCGCCGTCGCCGCAGCGACCTTCGCCGTCGTCACGACCGAGATGCTGCCGGTCGGCCTCCTCACCTCCCTCGGCGCCGGCCTCGGTACGTCCGACGGCACGGCCGGGCTGACCGTCACCCTGCCCGGCCTGGTCGCGGCGCTCGCCGCGCCCCTGCTGCCCGTCGGCGTGCGGCGTGCGGACCGGCGGCTCGTGCTGTGCGGGCTGATGGTGCTGCTGGCCGTCGCGAACGCGCTGTCCGCGCTCGCGCCCGGTTTCGGGGTGCTGCTGGGCGCGCGGGCGCTGGTCGGGGTGTGCATCGGCGGGGTGTGGGCCGTCGCGGCGGGTCTCGCCGTGCGGCTGGTGCGCGACGAGGGTGTGGGCCGGGCCACCGCGGTGATCTTCAGTGGCATCGCGGTGGCGTCCGTCGCCGGGGTGCCCGCCGGGACGCTGATGGGCGAACTGGCGGGGTGGCGCTGGGCGTTCGCCGCCATGGGCTTCTTCTCGCTGATGGTGGCGGTCCTGCTCGGCGTGCTGCTGCCGCCCCTGCCCGCGCGGGGCGCCGTCGGGCTCCGGGAAGTGGCGGGGCTGCTGCGGGTGCCGCAGGTGCGGGCCGGGCTGCTCGTGGTGCTGGCCCTGGTGACCGGGCACTTCGCGGCGTACACCTACGTACGTCCGGCCCTGGAGCGCGTACCGGACATCGGCGCGGGCCTGGCGAGCGGGCTGCTGCTGGTGTACGGGACCGCGGGCATCGCCGGGAACTTCCTCGGCGGCGCGGCCGCCGCCCGCGATCCGCGCCGCACGCTCCTGGTGATCTCGGCGGTGCTCGGTGTCACGGTCCTGCTGACGGCCGGGGTGGGGGGTGCCTCGGCCGTGGCCGCGGCGGCGCTGCTCGTGGTGTGGGGCCTGGCGTACGGCGGGGTGTCGGTCAGCGCGCAGAACTGGCTCATGGCAGCCGCACCGGCGCGGCACGAGGCGGCCTCGGCGCTGTTCGCCGGGGTCTTCAACGCCGCCATCGCGCTCGGGGCGCTGCTCGGCGGCCGGGCCGCGGACCGCTACGGCGTGCCGGGGCCGCTGTGGCTCGGCGGCGCGCTGGCGCTGGTGGGGACAGTGGCGGTCGTGACGGTGCGTACGTGTACGCGTACGCCGGCGGGGCGGGGGTCCGAAGAGCCCCGCCCCGCCGAAAGCACTGAAAGTACTGAAAAGGTCAGGCCTTGAGCTCGGCCGCCACCAGCTCCGCGATCTGCACGGCGTTGAGCGCCGCGCCCTTGCGGAGGTTGTCGCCGGAGAGGAACAGCGACAGGCCGTTCTCGGCGGTCTCGTCCCGGCGGATGCGGCCGACGTACGAAACGTCCTTGCCGGCGGCCTGGAGCGGCGTCGGGATCTCGGACAGGGCGACGCCCGGAGCCCCGGCCAGCAGCTCGGTGGCGCGCTCCACGCTCAGCGGACGCTCGAAACGGACGTTGACCTGGAGCGAGTGGCCCGAGAACACCGGGACGCGCACGCAGGTGCCGGAGACCTTGAGCCCGGGGATCTCCAGGATCTTGCGGGACTCGTTGCGGAGCTTCTGCTCCTCGTCGGTCTCGAAGGAGCCGTCGTCGACGATGGAGCCGGCCAGCGGCAGCACGTTGAAGGCGATGGGGCGCTTGTAGACGCCGGGCTCGGGGAAGTCCACGGCCTCCCCGCTGTGGGTGAGGTCGGCGGCGTGGTCCACGACCTTCTTGACCTGGCCGTCGAGCTCGGCGACACCGGCCAGACCCGAGCCGGACACGGCCTGGTAGGTGGTGGCGACCATCGCGGTGAGCCCGGCCTCGGCGTGCAGCGGCTTGAGGACGGGCATCGCGGCCATCGTGGTGCAGTTCGGGTTGGCGATGATGCCCTTGGGGCGGTTGGCCACCGCGTGCGGGTTGACCTCGGAGACCACCAGCGGCACCTCGGGGTCGCGGCGCCAGGCGGAGGAGTTGTCGATCACGACGGCGCCCTGCGAGGCGACCTTCTCGGCCAGCGCCTTGGAAGTCGCGCCACCGGCGGAGAACAGCACGATGTCCAGGCCGGAGTAGTCGGCCGTCGACGCGTCCTCGACGGTGATGTCCTTGCCCTGCCACTCGATCGTGGAACCCGCGGAACGGGCGGAGGCGAAGAGGCGCAGCTCGTCGGCCGGGAACTCGCGCTCGGCCAGAATCCTGCGCATGACTGTGCCGACCTGACCGGTGGCTCCGACGATTCCGACCCTCACGAGGACTCCTTGGTGCGTGCGAACGTGCTGCTGCGGGCTTGACCTGGTGCTGTCCATAATGCGTCTGTCCCCGGCCGCCTTGTCCAATCCATTGTCCGGCCTCTGGACGGCGTGACCATCGTCACCGCCGTCCCGGCCGTCACCTGATCTCCAGATCCCACGCGCCCCCCGTCCTGAGCTGCACAAGCCGCCCGGGAACGGGTTGTCACGCGAAGGGGCGGGCGCCTGTGCGGGCGCCCGCCCCTCCTCCGTAAATCACCTCGCTGCGAACGGTGCTACGGCGTGACCTTCTCGATCTGCGCGCTGCCGGAGCCCGCGACCGTGCCGCGCGCGTTCACCAGCTGCACCTCGCCGAAGAACTTCCGCCCCTCGGGAGCCGCGCCCGCCACCACTACCTCGGCCTTGACCTGCGCCGAAGCACCGTTGGCCAGCTTCACGACCTGCGAGTCGTCGACCTTGACCCGGCCGAGCGACGGCGCGAAGTACACATCGCGGTAGTCGTACGCCGTGGTCCCGGCCGGGACCGAGTAGCCGTCGACGACGATCCTGTACGTACCGGCGGCCGGCTTGACGAGGCTGACGGCCTCCTCCGAGTCGCCGTCGGCGGCCTGACCGACCAGCGTGTTGCCCCGGTAGACCGACAGGTCCAGGTCGGCGGAGGTGTCGGAGACCTTGCCGATCGCGATGTCGAGACGCTCCACGCCCTCACCGATGGTGAGCGTGGACTCCTGCTGCTCCCCGTCCTTGATCGACGGACGGCCGTCCTTCGACGAGCCGAGCGAGCCGGCCTTCAGCTTGCCGTCCAGCGTGGCGAAGCCGTTGGTGACCTTCCACTCGACCGGGGCGGGCGTGCCGACCTCGGCCTCGGGGATGGTCTGCACGGCCGGATCGAAGGTGGCGCCGAGCACCGCGACGTCCAGCGTGTACGGGTTGTCGAGGAGCGGCGACGTACGGCGCGACTCGACCTCGACCTCCCAGACACCGGCCTGCGGGTTCGGGTACGAACGCAGGTCGGGGCGGCACGTGCTGGCCGGGTTCGGGTAGTTCGGGTAGCAGACGATCGACGAGGTGGAGTCGACCGGGAGCCCGTACGGGTGGATGCCGATGAAGCGGGTCTGGCTGCCCTTGCCCAGCCCGCCGAGCGCGACCTCCAGGGACTTCGCGCCCTCGGGGACGTTGATGAAGTACGACTTGGTGCTGTTGCGCTGCACCGAGCCGGAGTCCGAGAACGTGTACGCGGGCTTCACCAGGTCCTTGGACACGACCACGGTCGCGAGGATCTGCTTGTCGACGCCCTCGGTGCGCTCGTCGTCCACCTCCAGGGCGGCGCTGTGGACACCGGCGGAACCGGGCCTGGCCTGCACCTTGACGGTGACCGGCTTGTTCAGCGGCAGGTCGACCTCGTCGTCACCGAGGAGGCGGAACGTGCCGTCGTTGTACTTCCAGTCCAGCTCGTGCTCGATCACGCGGTCCGGGCCGCTCGTACGCGTGATGGTCACGTCGTACGTCTTCTTCTGCCCGGCTTCGAGGCCGCCTTCGCGGTCGTAGAGGCCCGTGCCGAAGCCCGGCGTCTTGAGCGCGTAGTCGATCGCGGTGTCGACCGGGGCCTTCACCGCGTAGTCGTGCGCGGTCGCGCCGTCCCTGATCGCGTCCCAGGCGTCCACGATGTCGATCAGACCGGAGCCCTGCTCGTGCGCCTGCGTGCCGCTGATGCGGTTGGCGGTGCTCGTCAGCGCGGTGCGCAGCTCGACCGGCGTCAGGTCGATCTTCTTCTGCTTGGCGGCCGAGAGCAGCAGCGCGCTCGCGCCCGCCGCCTGCGGCGAGGCCATCGAGGTGCCCTGCAGCATCGAGTAGCCGGCCGGGAGCTGGTAGCCCGCCTCGGCGACCGGGCCGCCGGGCGACCAGGTCTGGGTGGTGTTGATGGACGCGCCGGGCGCGGAGATGGTCGGCGCGAAGCCGCCGTCCTCGCGCGGGCCGCGGGAGGAGAACGGCATCATGGCGTACCGCTTCTCCACGACCGAGCCGTAGTTGGCGGCCCAGGTCTCCTTGGAGATGGACGCGCCGACCGAGATGACCTTGTCGGCCAGCGACGGGTCACCGATGGTGTTGGTGCCCGGGCCGGAGTTGCCGGCCGAGATGACGAGCTGGACGCCGTACGTGTCGATGAGGCGCGTGTAGAGCTGGGCGCGCGCGTTGTTGCCGTCGTTCAGCGCGGGCAGGCCGCCGATCGACATGTTGACGATGTCGACACCGCGCTTGGTGACGAGGTCGATCATGCCCTCGGTGAGCGCGACGTTGGTGCAGCCGCCGCTCCAGGTGCAGGCGCGGGAGGAGACCAGCTTGGCGCCGGGGGCGGCGCCGTTCATCCGGCCGCCGAAGAGGCTGTTGGCGGCGGTGATGCCGGCGACGTGCGTGCCGTGCGAGCCCTCGATGACGCCGATGTTGACGTAGTCGGACTTCGCGCCCGCCGCGTTGTAGACGACGTCCTTGCGGACCTCGGCGACGAACGGGATCTGCTCGACGACCTCGGTCGCCGGGTCGTCCTTGCCGAAGTACCGGATCTGGTGCTCGTCCTTGTACGGCTTCATCGCCTCCTCGTCGCCGAAGTCGGCGTCGTCGTCGAGGTCGACGCGGACCGTGCTGGAGGCGGCGTCGTACAGCACGCCCCAGACGTCGGTGGTGTCACCGTCGCGGTTGAGGTCGCCGTTCATGTCGCCACCCCTGGTGGCGGCCTCGGCGAACTTGGTGAACATGTACGACCCGGCGGGGGCCGAGTACGTACGGCCGCCGGAGTTGAACACCGGGCCGGTCACGGCGCTGTTCATCTGCAGCCAGGTGCGGTCGCCGTCCGTGACCGGGTCGGTGGCCGTCACCCAGTCGACGATCTTGCGCTCGCCGGTGGTGGTCTTCTGGAGCGCGGGGTGGCCGAGGTCCACACCCGAGTCGAGGATGCCGATCGTGACCCCGCGGCCGTCGGCCTTGGGGTGGTCCTCCACGAACTCCACGGCGCCCGTCTCGAAGGACGGGTTGTACGGGTTCTTCGCGGGCGTTCGCTTCCCGGGGCCGGAGTACGTGCCCTCGGCGGCGGCGTCCGCACCCTTGCCGCGGTCGGCCGCCGGCGTCGGGTCGTCCAGCAGGATCTCCTGCTTGAGGTCGATGCCGTGGACGGAGGAGAGCTTCGTGGCGGCCTTGATGGCCGCGTCCGCCTTGCCGGTGGGCAGGGTGGCCCGTACGTAACCGAGCCTGTCGTCCGTACGGCCGACCACGCCGCCCTGTACGGAGTCGAGCTGCTGCGCGACCTGCTCGGTGGCGCCGGGCGCGGTGGCGACCATCAGCGTGACGCTCTTCGCGCCCTCGGCCTCTGCCTCCGCGAGCAGCTCCGCGTCGGCGGAACCGAGCTTCGCGGCGGCGGACTTGGGCGCGGGCGCCGTGGTCCGGGGGTCGTCGGCGCCGGCCGCCAGGGCGGGGACCGGTGCAGCCGCACACAGCGCGGCGACCAGACCGGCGGCGAGCGCTATGCGGGCCGCGGGTCTCGCCCCGGGTATGGAGCCGGATGATTCGAGGGTCATGGGCTTCCCTGTATGTGAAAGAAGGAGTCGTCCGGTAGGTCGTCCGGAATACGGTGCCGGATGACCGCTCAGCCTCGCCTAAGTGAGGGTTGTTTGGGGAGAGTTGCCCATGTCGTAATACAGTCGTGGCACACATCCGCCACCGCGCGGTATGCGCCACCGGGGCTGAATCACCAGATACCGGGCGCCTTGTCGGCCCCACCCCGTAACCTCACCCAATGAACCGAGAGCTCAGGGTGGCGGCCTACGCCGTGTGCGTGCGGGACGGCCGGGTGCTCCTGGCCCGCTGGGTGGCGCCCGACGGCGCGAAGCGGTGGACGCTGCCGGGCGGGGGCATGGACCACGGTGAGGACCCGTACGACACGGTGATCCGCGAGGTGGCGGAGGAGACGGGTTACGCCGTCGAGCCGGTCCGGCTGCTCGGCGTCCACTCCATCACCCGGCGCTATCCGCGCCGGCTCGGCGCGTTCGCCGACTTCCAGGGCCTGCGGCTGGTGTACGAGGGCGAGATCACCGGCGGCGAACTCCGCCACGAGACCACGGGCTCCACCGACCTGGCGGCCTGGCACCCCCTGGACGAGGTCCCCCGCCTCGACCACGTCGAACTGGTGGACACGGGAATAGAACTGTGGCGGACGAAACCGGCGACGGGACGGGTGGCGGTTCCGGGGAGGTGAGGGGGCGGGGCGCTGGGTGCGAGTGGGCATGTGCGGGTTGCATGACGGCTCGTTGCCTGCGGCGCACCCGCACCACACCGGCACCCGCGTCCGCCCACCCGCACCCGGCAGTGATCCCTGTTCGTTGATCGGCGTTGCGCGTTGCGGAGCCGTTAACGCGCAGGCCATTCCCGGTGTCAACGATCCAGTGGGGCAAGGGGTTCCACCGGGTCACGCCGGCGGTCCACCCCCTGCCCGGCCGATGCGACCGCACCCCCGGGGAGACCGCGCCATGTCACGCCTACGCTCCGCAGCCGAAGCCGCCCTCGACCGCCGTTCGTTCCTCGCCGCGACCGGAGCGGTCGGCATCTCCGCCGGCGTCGGGCTCGCGCTCCGCCCGGACCACGCGGCCCACGGTGCCCGGGCCGGGGCCGCCGCCCCGCCCGCCCCCGCCGGCCTCGCCGCCCCCGGAGCGTCACCCTCCGCCGCCAAGGCCCCGGCCCGCATCGCGCCCTGGGCCGCCACGACGCTCCGTACGGTCGCCACCCCGCGCGGCTCCCTCTCCGGCTACCGCCGCCTCGGTACTGGCCCCGGCTGGAAGCGCGTCGTACGCACCCAGCTCGCCGCCGCCCGCTCCGGACGCGTGGAGCGGCGTACCGCTCTCGCCTCCTTCGTGCAGCTCACCGACATGCACCTCACCGACGTACAGCACCCCGTCCGCACCGAATACCTGCGCGCCCAGGCGGTCGGCGCCTGGCGCCCGCAGGAGGCCCTCACCGTGCACGGCGCGATCTCGCTCGTCGAGCGCGTCAACGCGCTGCGCGCCGGGCCGGTCACCGGGGCGGACCTCGGCTTCGTGATGACGACCGGTGACAACACGGACAACAACTGCAAGGCCGAACTCGACTGGTTCCTGCGCACCATGAGCGGCGGCCGCATCACCCCCAACACCGGCGACCCCGCCCGCTACGAAGGCGTCCAGGACTCCGGCCTGCCCCTGTACTGGCACCCGGACGGCGCCCTGCGCGACGCCGACAAGAAGCGCGGCTACCCCCGCCTGGAGGGCTACCTCGCCGCCGCGCTGCGCCCCGTGACCAGCCCGGGCCTGAACCTCCCCTGGTACTCCACCGTCGGCAACCACGACGACCTGCCCAGCGGCTGCTTCGCCAACGGCAACGCGTCCGGCTTCCTCGCCGACTTCGCGGTCGGCGGCCGGAAACTGCTGTCGCTCCCGGCGAGCGAGGCGAGCGCGCTCGAAGCCGTACTCAAGAAGGGCAACGACCCGCGCGGCACCTACTTCACCGACCTCCTGCGCCGCGAGGCCCGCCGCATGCGCCCCGTCACGCCGGACCCCTCCCGCGCCCCCTTCACGCCGCGCGAGTACGTCGAGGCACACCTCGACCCCGCGTACGCGGGCGCGGGCCCGGCCGGGCACGGCTACACCCGCGAGAACGCCGACACCGGGAACCTCTACTACTCCTTCCGCGTCTCCGACGGCGTACTCGGCATCAGCCTCGACACGACCGACCGGGGCGGCCACTTCGCGGGCTCGATCGGCAAGGCCCAACTGGACTGGCTGACGCGCACGCTGCTCGCCCACCGGGACGACCACGTCATCGTTTTCAGCCACCACAACAGCTGGACGTTCGACGACGGCGGCGGCGACAAGCTCGTCGCCCTCCTCAAGCGGAACCGCAACGTCATCGCCTGGATCAACGGACACAGCCACCGCAACGAGATCCTCGCGCACGGCACCTTCTGGGAGATCTCCACCGCCTCGCACGTCGAGTTCCCCCAGCTCGCCCGCATCATCGAGCTGACCGACAACCACGACGGCACGCTCTCCCTCTTCACCACGCTGATCGAGTCCGCCGCCCCGCACAGTACGGACTACACCGACCTCTCCCAGACGGGCCTGGCAGCGCTCTACCGCGAACTGGCCCTCAACACGCCGGGCGCCCGGCAGACCCTGGCGGGTCCGGCGGACGCCCGGAACACGGAGCTTTTGGTGAAGAAGCGCTGACGGGCCCTAACGCGGCAGCACCACCACACAGGCGGACGGCTCCCGGTCCGAGGACGCCATGAGAGCGGTCCGTACGACGGTCGCCTGCTGCTCCATCGATTCCCGCAGCTTCTTCGGCGTGATGTGTACGACGGTGATACCCAGCCGCTCCAGGTGTTCGCGCTTGCGGGCGTACTCCGACCATTCCCCAAGCTCCCGGCTTCGCTCGCGCGGGGGAGACCCCATTGCGTCCTCGTCCTGCCGCGGCGCCCGGGTGTCCAGCTCCACGGCCACGGCCTGCTCGGGCCAGTAGACGTCGACGCCGCCGAGGTGGGGCCCGCCGGGCAGCCGCAGGTCGACGTTCCAGAGCGGGTCGGGCAGCCCGTACTGCCGCACCATTTCGTACAGCCGGTCCTCGGCGATGGCGCGCCCCTCGGCGAGCAGTGAGTCGACGGCGTCGATGACATGCGGCCGCGACAGCAGCCGCCCGAGCGTCAACTCACGCACCACGGCGGCCGGCTCGCAGTGCGAGCCGCGCACGGCCTCGGTGAGCAGCCGGCGTACGGCATCGGCGTCGGTGAGGTGCGCGACGGCGTCGGCGAGGGCGCGGGCGACCGGGGCGACGGGCAGGCCGCCGATCTCCTGGACCTGGGGCATGGCATGCACCCGGATCAGCCGCGCGCACCCGGTGGACCGCAGCCGTCTGGTGCGCGGCACGAGCACATCGATCCGGTCGAGGGAGATCAGCGGGGGAGCGGAGGAGAGGCGGTGCAGGGCGAGCGCGGCCAGCCCGGTGATCACGACGTCACCGTACGAGCCCGCCTGCCCCTCCGCCCTGACCTGCGCGGGAACCACCGGACTCGCGGCGGAGCCGATGGGCCGCCCCGCGTACAGCAGGGCGGCGTGCAGCCGCTCCTCGCTGGTGGGAGGGCCCGGGTGCAGCACGTAGACGCCGGGCAGGATCTGCTGCCAGGGCCCGCCGGGGCGGCACTGCGCGGCGGTCTGGGCGGCGGACACGCCGTGCGCGCGCAACTGCGCCGCGGACAGCACGCGCCGCTGGGCGTCGGTGAGGTGGCTGAGGGGGCGGGGGGAAACCGGGGTGTTGTGGCTCATGTTCCAGGAGCTTCCCGCCGACCCCCCACTCCCTAACCGCTGTTACACATCCGTCGACAATTCAGGACAACCCTGCGCTAAAGTACGGCCGTTCGATTGCCGAAACCCCACCCGCCGAACGGGCGAACACTCCAGGCCAGGGCCCCTCGGCCACTCACCCCACCGCACCCTGGTCGCACGCCTGCGCCCGCAGCGCCCGCGCCAAGTCGTCCCGCGCCTCGAGCACCAGCCGCCGCAGCGCCGGCGCCGCGTCCGCGTGGCCGGCCAGCCACGCGTCCGTGGCGTCCAGCGTGCCCTGGCTGTCCTGGAGCCCCGGGAACAGCCCCGACACCACGTCCATCCCGATCTGGATGGACCGCTCAGCCCACACCCGCTCGATCGCCGCGAAGTACTTCTCCGCGTACGGAGCGAGCAACTCCCGCTGCCCCGGCTGCACAAAGCCGTCGATCGTAGCCACGACCAGCGCGTTCGACAGTGAGTCGGACTCCACGACCGCCGCCCACGCCTGCGCCTTGACCGCCGCCGAGGGCCGTGAGGCCAGGCACCGCACCTGGTGGCGCTTTCCGGAGGCCGTGTCGTCCCGTGCCAGCTCCGCGTTGATCACCTTCTCGTCCGCGACACCGTGCGAAGCGAGCGGTCCGAGGAACGCCCAGCGCAGTTCTTGGTCCACCTCAAGCCCGTCGATCTTGGCGGTGCCCTCCAGCAGCCCTTCCAGCAACTGGAAGTCCGCCTCCCGGCAGGCCGCAGCCGCGAAGAACCGTGCCCACGTGAGCTGGTGCTCACTGCCCGGATCCGCGATCCGCAGTTCCCGCAGCGCGCCCTCCGCGAGCGCCTGCCCGCCCTCCTCGCGCCACTCGGGAGCCGCGTAGTGCGTGAGCGCGGACCGCGTCCACGCGTGGAGCATCTGGAGCACGCCGATGTCGCTCTCGCGGCCCGCGAACCTCAGCACGAGGTCCACGAAGTCCCGCGCCGGCATCAGGGCGTCGCGCGTCAGGTTCCACAGTGCGGACCAGCACAGCGCCCGCGCCAGCGGGTCACTCACCTCACCGAGGTGAGCGCGCAGGGTCCCCAGCGACTCCGCGTCGAAACGGATCTTGCAGTACGTCAGGTCGTCGTCATTGACGAGCACCAGATCCGGCCTCTCGCTGCCCGCGAGCTCCGCCACGACCGTACGCGGACCGTCGACGTCCACCTCCGCCCGCGCGTACCGCACGAGCGAGCCGTCCGCCTCCTCGCGCCGGTACAGCCCGACAGCCGCCCGGTGCGGCCGCAGCAGCTCAGGATGCGATGCGGAGCTCTCCTGGAACACCGCCAGCTCGGTGATCCGCCCGGCGGCGTCGTACACCACCTGCGGCGTGAGGGTGTTGACCCCCGCCGTCTGCAGCCACGCCCGTGACCAGGACGCCAGATCGCGCCCCGAGGTCTCCTCCAGCACGGCGAGCAGGTCCTCCAGCCGGGTGTTCCCGTACGCGTGGCGCTTGAAGTACCGCCGGGCGCCTTCCATGAAGGCGTCCTTGCCGACGTACGCGACGAGCTGCTTCAGTACGGACGCGCCCTTGGCGTACGTGATCCCGTCGAAGTTGAGCTTCGCGGCCTCCAGGTCATGGATGTCGGCCGTGATGGGGTGCGTCGAGGGAAGCTGGTCGGCGCGGTACGCCCACGACTTCCGGTTGTTGGCGAAGGTGATCCACCCGTTGCTGAAGCGGGTGGCCTCCACCATCGAGTACGACCCCATGAAGTCGGCGAAGGACTCCTTGAGCCACAGCTCGTCCCACCACTGCATGGTGACGAGATCCCCGAACCACATGTGCGCCATCTCGTGCAGGATGACGTTCGCCCGCCGCTCGTACGACGCCTGCGTCACCTTCCCGCGGAAGACGTACTCCTCGCGGAAGGTCACACAGCCGGGGTTCTCCATGGCGCCGATGTTGTACTCGGGCACGAAGGCCTGGTCGTACTTCCCGAAGGGGTACGGGAAGTCGAAGTTGTCGTGGAAGAAGTCGAGGCCCTGCTTGGTGACGGTGAAGATGTCGTCCGCGTCGAAGTGCCGGGCGAGGCCCTTGCGGCACATGGCGCCGAGCGGGATCTCGATCTCCGTACCGTCGCTGAGCGTCCGCCGGTAGAGATCGCTCTCGTAGTGGTACGGACCGGCGACGAAGGCGGTGATGTAGGTCGAGATCGGCTTGGTCTCCCCGAACCGCCACACCCCCTCGTCGGTCCGCTCGCCGACCCCGTTGCTCCACACGGTCCACCCGTCGGGAGCCGTCACCTCGAACCGGAACGGCGCTTTGAGATCCGGCTGTTCGAAGTTGGCGAACACGCGGCGCGCGTCGGCGGGCTCGTACTGCGTGTAGAGATAGACCTCGCCGTCCTCGGGATCGACGAAGCGGTGCATGCCTTCACCGGTGCGGCTGTACGCGCACTGCGCGTCCACGACCAGGACGTTCTCCTCGCGCAGCCCGGCCAGCGCGACCCGCTTGCCGTCGAAGACGACGCCGGGGTCCAGCGCCTCGCCGTTGAGTGTGACGGCCGTCACGGAGGGCGCCAGGAGATCGGCGAAGGTACCGGCGCCGGGCCGCACGCACCGGAACCGAATGGTGGTCACCGAACGAAACGTGCGCGGACCGCCTCCGCTGTCCGGGGCGCTCTCCCCGCCGCCGTCCCGGGCCTCGCCGACCGCTGATCGCAGGTCGAGGGCCACTTCGTACCCCTCGACGGACAGCAGCTCGGCCCGCTCGCGGGCCTCGTCGCGGGACAGATTCTCACCGGGCACGGGCACTCCTTCGTGTCTCGTCACAACCTCCCGATCCTCGCACGCGGCGCTGTCCGGGGGAGCGTGGGAATGCCTCCGGCGGCCGGTGGTGTTGCCACGGTCAGATTGCGACCGCGCGCTGCGCGCTATTGAGGAGAGACATGCCCGAGAGCTCCGAGAACGGCAGGACCACGGCGGATTTCTGGTTCGACCCGCTGTGCCCGTGGGCCTGGATGACGTCCCGCTGGATGCTGGAGGTGCAGAAGGTCCGTGATGTCGAGGTCCGCTGGCACGTCATGAGCCTGGCCGTACTGAACGAGGACAAGATCGACGAGCTGCCGGAGCAGTACCGCGAGCTGCTCGGCCCCAAGGGCTGGCGTCCGGTGCGTGTGGTCACCGCGGCCCGGCAGCTGCACGGCGACGAGGTGGTCGGCAAGCTGTACACGGCGCTCGGCACGCGCTTCCACAACCAGGGCGAGGGCCCGACCCTGGAAGCCATAGAGGGCGCCCTGGCGGATGCCGACCTTCCGGCGGACCTGATCGAGTACGCCGACAAGGACACGTACGACGCCGAGGTGCGCGCGTCGCACAAGGTGGGCATCGACAAGGTCGGCCAGGAGGTGGGCACTCCGGTGATCTCCGTCCCCGGCGCGAACGGCGAGGAGATCGCTTTCTTCGGCCCGGTGGTCACCCCGGCCCCGAAGGGCGAAGAGGCGGCACGCCTGTGGGACGGCACGCTGATGGTGGCGTCGATCCCCGGCTTCTACGAAATCAAGCGCACGCGCACACAGGGCCCGATTTTCGACTGACTCAGCACGCAGCCGGCCCCCGCGAGTCACGTCCTCGCGGGGGCCGGCCGTTCTTCCGCCTGCAAGTGAAGGTTGAGAAGACGATCACGAGCAGGACGCCATTAAGTGCCCGGTGCGGCTGGTCTACGGCGCCAGCAGCAGGTTGTTCGCGCGGTCCTTCGCCGCGGCGTAACGCTTCGACACGTCCTGCCAGTTGACGACCTTCCACATCGCCTCGATGAAGTCCACCTTCTGGTTCTTGTACTGAAGGTAGAAGGCGTGCTCCCAGGCGTCGAAGACCAGGATCGGGACCGAGCCCTGGCCGACATTGCCCTGGTGGTCGTAGACCTGCTCGACGATCAGGCGGCCGCTGAGCGGTTCGTACGCCAGAACGCCCCAGCCCGAACCCTGGGTGGTCGCGGCGGCCTTGGTCAGCTGGGCCTTGAACTTGGCGAAGGAGCCGAAGGACTCGGCGAGCGCGTCCGCGAGCTCGCCGACGCCGTCCGCGGCCAGCGGCTCGCCACCGCCGTCGCCGGTCATGTTGTGCCAGTAAATGGAGTGCAGGATGTGACCGGAGAGATGGAACGCGAGGTTCTTCTCCAGCCCGTTGATCGCTCCCCACGACTCCTTGTCGCGCGCCTCTTCGAGCTGCTCAAGAGTGTCGTTCGCACCCTTCACGTAGGCCGCGTGGTGCTTGTCGTGGTGCAGCTCGATGATCTGCGGGTTGATGACAGGTTCGAGCGCCGCGTAGTCGTACGGAAGTTCAGGAAGTGTGTAAATGGCCATGTCCGAGCCCTCCGACTGCTTATTGCGACCTATATGCAAGTGCAGATTAGCAGCAGGAGGGTCCGGAGTTGATCAGCCCTCGGTCGTTCGCTGGTCCTAGGACCCGGCTGCGGCGGCCGCGTCCCTAGCGATGACCGCGAGGTCGGGGAAGTCGGTCACCACCGCGTCGACGCCCATCCCGTAGTGCAGGGCGTACTCCGCGAAGGCGTCGCCGAAGTCGTTGGGCGCGGTGCCGCGGCGGAACTGTGCGGGCAGGAACTGGTTCTCGCAGCGGAAGGTGTACGCCCCGACCTTCAGCCCCGCTGCGTGCGCGTCCGCGAGCAGCGGAGAGGGCGCCACGACCGACGACTTGTCCGGTCCGATCCAGTCGGCGTACTCCGCGATCCGGCCCAGACCGGCCGGCGTCATCATTTCCTTGTACGTCACCGGGTGGCCGTACGGACCGCCCGTGGTCCCCAGCGCCTGCCACAACGGCAGCCGCAGCCGCGCCTCCGCGATCCGGGTCAGGCTCGAAGGCTCGAACGACTGGACGACGCACTCGTCCGGCCGGAGCCGGTTGCGCCGAACGACTTCGACGAGCGCCGGTTCGAGGGGCAGGCCGATCGAACGGAAGTAGGTCGGATGCTTCGTCTCCGGGAACACGGCGATCGTGCGCCCGTACCGCTTGGACAGCTTCCGTGCCAGGTCCACGACTTCCTGGAACGTCATGACCTCCAGGCGGCCGTCGAAGACGGTGTTCCTGTTCCTGACCAGCGGCAGACGCTCCACGGCGCGCAGGGTCTTCAGCTCGGCGAGCGTGAAGTCCTCCGTGAACCATCCGGTGACGGACCGGCCGTCCACGGTCTTCGTGGTACGCCGCGAGGCGAATTCAGGGTGTCCCGCGACGTCCGTCGTCCCGGAGATCTCGTTCTCGTGCCGTACGACGAGGACGTGGTCCTTCGTCGGTACGAGATCCGGCTCGATCCAATCGGCGCCGGTCTGGACGGCATGGGTGTACGAGGCGACCGTGTGCTCGGGCCGCCACCCGGCCGCGCCGCGGTGTCCGATGACGACGGGACCCTTGGGCCGGCGGCGTGGTTCGTCCGCGGCTGCCGAGCCAGTGCCGGGCAGGGCGACGACGGCGGATGCGGCGGCGCCGGCGAGGAGTACGGAACGGCGTCTCGGTGCGGGCATGGAAGTCTCCCTGGTAGGCGGGGATATGGGGGGCGGCGACTGCACGATAGGGCCGCCCTGTGTCCGTACGGAGCTGAGTACGCCCCCTTTCACGCAGTGGCCGACCGGAGGTCACGCGGGCTTCACTTGACGGCCCGCACCCCACGAAGCCCGCATCCTCCACCCCGCCTCACCTGCCAGGCCGCCGGTAAGGGGATGTGCCGGGGCGCTCCCCGAGGGCCGGGAGACGGTGCATGGCCACGCCCGCCCCCGTCTCACCTGCCACGGTGCCAGTCGGGGACGTGCCGGGGCGCTGCAGGGCCGGGTGACGGTACATGGGGCCACCCCCACCCCCGTCTCACCTGCCAGGCCGCCGGTGAGGGGACGTGTCGGGGCGCTCCCCGCAGGGCGTTGAACGCAACCACCGCGAACGAACCAACGCAGTACCCGAACGTTCGACGCCCGAGGAGACGCCCCGGCGCGGCACCGACCCCGAAGCCACCGCAACCGCACCCCCGACCAACTCAGCCCCCGCCACGGCCCCGCGCCCGCCTCCGCGCCTCAGCCAAGTGCGCCAGATGCTTCGCGTACGCCACCGTGTAGAACTCCGCCCGCCCCGCATCCGGCTCGATCACCGCCGTCGGGCGCGTCCACGAAGCCGCGTCCAGCTCCACCCCGTACCGCTCCGCCGCCGCCAGCACCGCGCCCCGCGCGCCCACCTCGCCCTCGACCACGCGCAGCGGGCGGCCCAGTACGTCGGCGAACAGCCGCGTCCACGCCGGCGAACGCGTCCCGCCCCCGCACACCGCCAGGTCACCCGTGAGACCCGCCGCCTCCAGGCAGTGCCGCGCGGCGAAGGCGATGCCTTCGCACGTCGCCCGTACCAGGTCGCCCTTCGTCGTCTCCAGCGAAACCCCCGTCAGCTCCGCCCGCAGCCGCGGCTCCACGAACGGCGCCCGTTCCCCCGACGGCGCGAAGTAGGGCAGGACCTGTACCCCGTTCGCCCCCGGCGGCGCCTGGTCCAGGAGCGCGTCGACCTCCGCGTGCCGTACGCCCGTCGTCCTCAGCACCCAGTCCAGCGCCGCCGTGCCCACCATCGCCGGCATCGCGCGCAGCCACTGCCCCTGCCGGTCGGTCGAGATGTACAGGCCGGCCGGCTCGCCGGCCTCCAGGTCCAGGGTGTCCGTCGCGACCAGCGACGCCAGGCACGTGCCGATGATGAGCAGCCCGTCCCCCGGCCGCGTCACCCCCGCGCCGAGCGCGCACGCGGGCAGGTCGTACGGGCCGTTCGCGATCCGCGTGCCGGGCGGCAGGCCGGGGCCACGCGCCCGACCGACCGCGACCGGATCGCTGACCGGGGCCAGCAGGCCACGCCGGTGGGTCAGGCCCAGCAGGGCCAGCGACTCGTCGTCGTACGTCCGCGTCCGTGGGTCGAGGAACGGCATGGACGCGTCCGAGACGTCCGTCGCCCGGACCCCCGTCAGGCGCTGGAAGATCATGTCCTTGCAGTACAGGGCGGTAGCGGCGCCGTCCAGAACCTTCGGCTCGTGCCGGTCGAGCCACCCCAGTACCGGCCCCGGACACCCCGGGAACATCGCACTGCCCGTACGCCGGAAGAGGGAAGCGAAGACGCCGGAGGCCATCCACTCGTCGAGGAGTTCGTGCGCCCGGCCGTCCATCCAGGAGATCGCGGGCCGCACCGGGCGGCCCTGCGCGTCGACCAGCCACACCCCGTCGCCCTGCCCGGTGAGCCCGGCCAGTTCCACCGCAGCGGGCCCGGCCGTCCCCGACGTCAGCGTCGCCAGGACGTCCACGACCGCTGCGTACACCTCGTCCATGTCCTGCTCGACGAACCCGTCGCGCATGTCGAGCGCGACCGGCCGGGACTCGACCGCGAGCTCCCGCCCGGACGCGTCGAAGGCCGCCGCCTTGACCATGGACGTGCCCACATCGATTCCGACGTACATGTTCCCGACGACCTCCTCAGGTCAGGCAGTGCGCGAGCTCAGGTCAGGCAGTGTGCGAGTGGGGACCCTCCGGCGTACCTCGCCACCTCGGCCGCCGCGATGCGCGCGGCCTTCTCGGCCACCTGCCGGCTCGCCCCGCCCAGGTGCGGCGTCATCACGACCCCGGGTACGCCCCTCAGCCGCGCGTCGGCGGGCAGCGGCTCCTGCTCGTACGTGTCGAGGGCCGCCGCCGCCAACTGGCCGCTCTCCAGCGCGTCGCACAGCGCCTCGGTGTCCACCAGCGGACCCCGCGCCACATTGACCAGCACCGACGAGCGCGGCAGCAGGCCCAGTTCGCGGGCGCCGATCAGGCCGCGCGTCTCGTCGGTCAGGCGGGCGTGCAGGGTGACGACCCGCGACCGGGACAGCAGGGCGTCGAGCGAGGCGACCCGTACGCCGTGCACGTCGCCGCGCAGGTACGGGTCGTACACCTCCACCTCCGCACCGAAGGCGCACAGCACCCGCGCGACGCGGCTGCCGACCGCGCCGTAACCGATCAGCCCGACCCGCGTGTCCTCCAGCTCCGGCCCGCACCGTTCGTACGTGTAGCAGGAGCCGTCCCAGACCCCCCGCCGCGCCAGCGAGTCGTGGGTCTGCGGGATGCGTCGCATCGCGGCCAGCATCATCCCGACCGTGAACTCGGCGGTGGCCGCCGCGTTGCGGCCCGGCGCGAAGCACACCTTCACCCCGCGCGCCCGCGCCGCCTCCACGTTGACGTTGACGGGGCCGCCGCGGCAGACGACGACGAGCCGCAGCGCGGGTGAGGAGTCCAGTACGCGCTCCGTGAACGGCGCCATCTGGGTCACGCACACCTCGACGTCCCGCAGCGCCTCGATCAGCGCGTCCTCGCAGTCGCTGGCCTCGTCGACCTCGGCGACCTTGCCGAAGGGTTCGAGCGGCCAGGGGAGGGTGAGCTCGGTCAGTTCGAAGGGGGACGCGGTGACGGCGGCCTCCAGGGCGTCACCGATCAGTGAGTTGAGGACGAAGTGATCACCGGCTGCCAGGATTTTCATCGCAGAGCCTCTCCTGTCTCGGCGTCGAAGACATGTGTGAGCTGCGGGTCCGCGCTCACCCGCACGGTGTCGCCCCGGTCGAGGAACACCTCGGGACCGGTCTGTACGACGAGGGGCCCGGCCACTCCGGCGAGGGCGAGCGTGGCGATGCCCGACTCCAGGAGCGGTTCGTGCGCGCTGACCTGGGCCGGTACGGCGGCCACACCGTCCTCGCCGCCGGACAGCCGGTCACCGCCGAGCCGCAGATCCTCGGGCCTGATCCCCAGCACCACCTCCCGCCCCGCCGCCAGCCGCCCGGCTGCGAGCCGCACCGGAACAGCCAGCCGCACCGTGTCCGAGAGCCGTACGAACCCTCCCGCCTCGGCGACTCCCGGCAGCAGGTTGATCGCGGGCTCCCCGACGAAGTCGGCCACGAAGAGATTCGCCGGACTGTCGTAGATCTCGTACGGCGTGCCGAGCTGCTGGATGACGCCGTCCTTCATGACGGCGATGCGGTCGGCGAGCGACAGCGCCTCCTCCTGGTCGTGCGTGACCAGAATGGTGGTGTGGCCCAAGTCCTTCTGGATGCGCTTGAGTTCGCGGCGTGTGGTGTCGCGCTGCGCCGCGTCCAGGTGCGAGAGCGGCTCGTCGAGCAGCAGTACGTCCGGCTCGCGGATCAGCGCCCGCGCCAGCGCCACCCGCTGCTTCTGGCCGCTGGAAAGCCCGCCCGGTCTCGCGTCGAGCAGCTCCGTCAGACCGATCCGCTCGGCCATGTCCCGTACGCGCGAGGCCACTTCCCCGCGTGGCGTGCCGCGCGCCGCGAGCCCGAACCCGAGGTTGCCGGCGACGGTGAGCGGCGGATAGAGCGCGTAGTTCTCGAAGGCGACCCCGATATTGCGCTGCTGGGCGGGGACCTTCACCACCGATTCGCCGCCGACGAGGATGTCCCCGCCGGTCACCTCCTCCAGACCCGCGATCATCCGCAGCGTGGTGGACTTGCCGCAGCCGGAAGGGCCGAGCAGGCCGAGCAGCTCCCCGGAGCGCAGTTCCAGGTCGATGCCGCGTACGGCCTCCACCTGGGGGCGGCCCCGCGACGCGTAGGTCTTGCGCAGCGCGCGCAGTGCCAGCTCAGTCACGGTCCGGCCCTCCCGTCGCCGCAGCGGCCACCCCAGCCCCCGTCACCGTCGCCGTGGGGCACACCTCGTACGGCACCTTGTGTTCGTCGAGGTCGCGCAGCAGCTCCGCCGACGCCCCGTCGTCGACCAGCACCAGATCGAAGCGGGAGAGCGGGGCGAGCCGGTGCAGGGCGACGCGGCCGAGCTTGGAGTGGTCGAGCAGCAGCACGTTCTTCGCGGCGGAGTCGAGCATGGCCCGCTTGACGGAGACGATGTGCTGCTCCTGGTGGTAGGCGAAGCCGCCGGAGACGGCGGACGTCGACGTGAAGCAGATGTCGACCTGGAGGAGCTGGACGGCTTCCATGCACGAGACGCCCAGGAACGACGAGTGCAGCGGATCGTAGTCGCCGCCGAGCGCCATCAGGTGGATGCCGCGCTCGCTCGACAGCAGCGTCAGCGCTTCGAGGAAGTTGGTGACCACGGTCAGGGGAGTGATGGCGGCGGAGCCGAGCCGGCGCGCGATCTCCAGCGTGGACGTCGAGTCGTCGAGCATCACCGCCATGCCGGGCTCGATGAGCCCCAGCGCGTGCTCGGCGACGGCGGCCTTCTCCGCGCGCATCGTCTTGAGCCGGTACGCGACGTTCGACTCGAACACGCCGGACGGCTGGGCGGTCACGCCGCCCCTGAACTTCCGTACCATCCCTTGCCGTTCGAGCTCGTCGAGGTCCCGGTGGATGGTCATCAGGCTGACGTCGAACCGCTCGGCCAGCTCGGCGGCCGTCGCCGACCCCGCCGCGAGCACCCACTCCGCGATGGCCGCCTGGCGTGGCGCGGGCCCGCGCTCCCGCTGGTCGCCGCTCACTCGGTGATCCTTCGCCCCGGCCGGCCCTCGGCGTCGTCCGCCGCGAACAGCAGCAGGCTCTCCGGCCGTACGGTCAGCCTCACCGGCGTGTCGGGCCGCAGCCCGGCGGCGTCCGCGCGCGGCACGACCAGCGACAGGTGCTGTCCGCCGAGCCGTACGGTGACCTCGGTGGCGCGGCCCAGGACTTCGGTGATGTAGACGCTGCCCACCAGCTCGATGGCGCCCGGTCCGAGGGCCGAGGAACCCAGCGACAGATCGCGCGGCCTGACCCCGATCTGCACGGCTGTGCCGGGTGCGACGGACCGTACCGGCGGCGCGTTCGGCGAAGTCAGCGGAATCTCGAAGAACCGGTCGGCGGACATGAAGGCGCCGTCATCCGTGACGGTCCCCGGCAGCAGATTGATGCGGGGCCGGCCGAAGGAGCGGGCGACGAAGGTGTCGTACGGCCGGTGCCAGATCTCCTCGCGGGTGCCCGTCTGGACGATCCGGCCTTCCCTGATCACCCCGATACGGTCGCCGAGTGCCAGCGCCTCCACCGAGTCGTGCGTGACGTACAGGGTCGTGGTGCGCCGGACGGCGCCGATGGCCTTCAGCTCGGCGCGCATCGCCTGGCGGAGCTTCGCGTCGAGGTGGGACAGCGGCTCGTCGAGGAGGAACGCGCGGGCGGGGCGCACCAGGACGCGGCCGAGGGCGACGCGCTGGCGCTGCCCGTTGGACAGCCGGCCGACGGGGCGCTCCAGGAGCGCGCCGATGCCCAGGAGGTCCGCGACGGCGCCGACGCGCTCGTGGGCCTCGGCGGCGGGCAGCCTGTAGCGGGGGGAGCGCAGTGGGGAGGCGAGATTGTCGTACGCGCTGCGGTGCGGGTAGAGGGCGTACGACTCGAAGCACATCGCGACGCCCCGGTCGTACGGCTCGACTCCCGTCATGTCGGTGCCGTCGAGCGAGACCGTCCCCGACTGGGGCTCCTCCAGCCCCGCGACGGTCTTGAGCGTCGTGGTCTTGCCCGCGCCGGACGGCCCGAGCAGGCAGAAGAACTCCCCTTCCTCGACGTCGAGATCGAGACCGTCGAGCGCCTTGCGCTTGCCGTACGACGTGTGGATGCCGCGCAGCGAGATGGCGGCCGTCGGATTCGGCATCAGGATTTCACCGCCCCGAAGGAGAGCCCGCGCACCAGATAGCGCTGGATGGTGAGGGCGAGGAGCAGCGGCGGGATCACCGACACCAGCGCCGCCGCGGCCGTCAGGTTGTACTTGGGGCGGTCGCCGCCGAGGAAGGACAGCGCGCCGACCGTCACCGTCTGGGCCTCGGAGGACGTCAGGATGAGCGGGAAGACGAAGTTGTTCCAGGCGAAGATGAAGGCGAGCAGCGAGACCGCGGCGATGCCCGGCTTGACCAGGGGCAGCGCGACTTTGAAGAAGGCCTGTTTCCTTGTGTAGCCGTCGAGCAGCGCGGCCTGTTCCAGCTCGGGGGAGAGGTCGGAGAAGTACGAGCGCATGATCCAGACGATCAGCGGCAGCGTGACGAGCTGGAGCACCCAGATCATGCCGACGTACGTGTCGAAGAGCCCCAGCTTCTGGTAGAGCACGAACAGCGGGATGATCACGGTGAGTTCGGGCGCGAACCGGAAGGACAGCAGGGTGAACATGAGGTTCTCCGAGCCACGGAACCTCCACCGGGCGGCGGCGTACGCGGCGGGCAGCCCGATCACCAGAGACAGCCCCACAGCCCCCAGCGACACCACCAGACTGTTGACGAAGAACCGCAGGAACGGCACGGCCTCGTCACTCCCCGCCCCGAGCACGGTCCGGTACGAGTCGAGGGTGGGGGTGAACGAGAAGTACGTACTGAACAGCTCGTTCGCCGGCTTCAGCGAAAGAATGACCATCCAGGCGATCGGAAAGAGCGCGAAGAGAAAGTACAGAATCAGCGCCCCGTCCGCGGCGACAGCGATCAGTTTGCCCCTCACCCTGCGCTTCACTTGGGCACCTCCGCCGCCCGGTTCTGGATCTTCCCGAGATAGCGCACCAGCACCATCGTCACCAGGTACACCACCGCCCACAGCACGATCATGTAGCTGATCCCGAACGAGTACCGCTGGAAGCGGATCGCCTCCAGGTACGCCCGGATCTGGAGCACCACGGTCGAGTCGCCGGGCCCGCCCTCGGTCAGGGCGTAGATGATGTCGAAGACCTTCAGCGAGTCCATGAACCGGAAGATCACCGCGACCAGGACGTACGGCCACAGCATCGGCAGCGTCAGCTTCCGGAACGTGAACCACCAGCCGGCCCCGTCCACCGCCGCCGCTTCGAACGGCGACGTGGGCAGCGACCGCAGCCCCGCCAGCGCCAGGATGGCCACGAAGGGCGTGTAGACCCACACGTCCACCGCGATCGACGAAAGCAGCGCGCCGGCCGGGGTGTCCGTCCACTGAACACCCCCCATCCCGAGGGGTTCCAGCAAGTAATTGACGACTCCCACACTCGGCTGGAGCATCAGCTTCCACATGATCGCGGCGATCACGGGCGCGATCATCAGCGGCAGGATGAGGATCTTCTCCAGTACGCGCCCGACGAGCGTGGAGCGATGCAGCAGCAGCGCCACCCCCACCCCCAGCACCGTCTCCACGGCCGCCGCCCCCACCGCGTACAGCACCGTCACCCAGGCCGAGTCCCAGAACGACGACTCACTGAAGATCCGCCGGTAGTTCTCAAGACCGACCATGTCCGGCTGCGGCTTGCTCGCCGCGAAGTCGAAGACCGTGTAGTACAGCCCGAGCCCGAAGGGATACAGAATCCCGCCGGTGAGGAGCAGGGCGGGCACGATCAGCAGATACGGCCGCAGCGAACGCCGCCAGCGCGGTACGACGCGCGCCGGCGGCCCGCTTCCCTCGCGTGAGGCCGCCCCGTGGCCGGTCTCGCTGAGGGACGACGACATGGGAGGCGTCACCCGACCTTGGAAGCCAGGTCGCCCGCCAGCCCGTTCAGAACCGACTTGGCGTTCTTGCCGCCGTATATCTCCTGGAGCGAGGCCGCCCAGCTCGTCGTCGCGTCGAAGAACTGCTCCTGCGGTGTGAACTGGATCTTCGTCTGGTCGACGACCGTCTCGAAGGTCTCGATGAAGCCTTCCAGCCCCTTCATCTTGTCCTTGTAAGCCGCGTCCTGACTGATCGACTTTCGCACCGGGTCGATGTGGTTGCTCTCGATAGCAGCTCTCCGCAGATGCTCCTTGCCGGTAGCCCACTGCAGGAACAGCCACGCCGCGTGCTTGTTCTTGCTCTTGGCGTTCATGCCGAGCGACCAGATCCACATGTTCGTGGCAAGCGACCCGTCGGGCCCCTTCGGCCCCGGATGGAAGGCGATCTTCCCGGCGGCCGGCGACGCGCCTTTCACCGCCTGGAAGTACGCGGCCGTATCGGCGTCGAAGAGCATCCCGGCCTTCTTCGCGCCGAGGTCGCTGGAGCACTGGTACCAGGTGTACGAGGTCCAGGACGGCGGCCCGCCCTTCTTCACCATCTCGGCCCAGTCCTGGGTGAAGGCGACGGCTTCGGGCGTGTTCATGGCGGGTTTGACCTTTCCACCCTCAACCGTGAAGTCCTTCAGCCCGAACCGCGAGTACATCGTCATGAAGCCGGGGTGGATCGTCGCCCAGCTCCGCGACCCGCGCACCGCGACGCCGTACATCCCGTCGAAGCCGGCGCCCGGCGCCTTGCGCTTGATGACACCCGAGATCTCGCGCAACTCGTCGAAGGTCTCGGCCGGCTTCAGCCCCAGCTTCTTGAAGACCTCGGTGTTGTACGCGACGACGTTCGTCTCCCAGCCCCACGGCAGCGCGTACTGCCCGCCCTGCCCGAGCGGCGCGCCCGCTTTGAGCGACCACTGATCGGCCTGCAACAGGTTGGGAAAGAAGTCCCCTTGGTCCCACTCCCCACCGGTCGCCGAGGAGTTGCTCATCCAGGGCCCGAGATCCTCCAGCCACCCCGGCGGCCCGTACTGCCAGACCATGTAGGCGCCGAGCATGAAGATGTCGTACGAGGCGCGCCCGCTGGACAGATCGACCGTGAGCTTGTCGAAGTAGTTGTCCTCGGGGAAGACGTCGTACTCGACCTTGATGCCGGTCTTCTCGGTGAAGGACTTGAGGTCGGCGATCAGCGCATCGGTATAGGGGTGCTTGTTGAGCAACGCCTTGACCGTTTTCCCCTTCGCCTTCTTCCAGTCGAACGAGCCGGTGACGTCGTCGGCGGCCGACCCGCCGCCCTTCGTGTTCTCGTCGCCGCCGAAGCCGGCGCCGCAGGCGCTCAGCAGCGGGGTGGCGGAAGCGGCCGCCGTGAGGGCGAGGAACCGCCGCCGGTCATGTACGCGCATGTCCATCCCGACCTCCGCCAACACGTGCAGTCGATTGGTTAACAGAGCTTCGGACAGCGGTAGTTGGGCGTCAATCCCTCGCGCAACGGAAAATCTCGGTGCACAGTGAGAACTTCACAGACGGCGCCGATATGCGCGGGAGAATCGTGTGCGGTCGGACGAATCCGCCAAGGACACAGCCTGGCTGGGCAACGACATCGGTACGCACGCCCCCACGCCCCACTGGGCGAATCCAGCCCGTCCGTCGCTTGAGGCCGGAACCGCCGACCGGGCCCCGGCCCACCACCCAGCCCCGTCCGGCGTTTGAGGACGGAACCGTCGGCCGGGTCCCCGCCCACCACCCCAGCCCGTCCGGCGCCTGAGGACTTTCGGGAAGGGGCGGGTAGGGGAAATCGCATCGTGAGCACGCGCGGGACCCCCCGGCCATAGCGGCCAGGGGGTCCCTTGAACTGCGACGCGTCGCTCAGTCCTTCTTGGTCGCGGCAGCGTCCGACGCAGGCTCGGCCACGACATCGGCCTCCGCCTCCGCCTCGGCCTCGGCCACGACATCGGCAACGGCCTTGGCCACAGCCTCAGCGACGGCCTCGGTGACAGCTTCCGAGACGGCCTTCGTGACGGCCGCGGTGGTCTTCGTGACGGCTTCCGTGACGGCGGCAGTCACGGCTTCGGTCACGGCCTTCGTGACAGCCTCCGTAACGGCCTCGACGGCAGCCTCACTCGCGGCGGCCTCCGGGACGGCGACCGCGACAGCCTCGGCAACAAACCACCGGCTCGGCCTCCACCGCGGGCTCGCCGTCGGCCTTCGCGAGGGCCACCCGTGCGGGCTCGGCGACGACCACCGCAGCCGACTCACCAGCAGGCTCGGCCGGGACACCGCCCGGGTCCCCCTCACCCGCGGCCACGGCCACAGCCACAGCCACAGCCCCCGACTCACCCACCGGCGTCCGCACCATCTGCAGCACAAACCCCGCCACAGCCAGGAACAGCGTCAGACCACCGCTCCAGTACAGCTGCAGCCGAGTGCCCTCCTCACGGGCCATCAGCACGAACACCGCCGCCATGCCCGCGAGCGCCACCCAGGTCAGCACCGGGTAGAGCCACATCTTCACGACAAGCTTCTCCGGCGCCTCGCGCTCGGTCCGCCGGCGCAGCACCAGCTGCGAGACGGCGATGAAGATCCAGACGACCAGGATCAGCGCGCCGATCATGTTGAGCAGCCACTGGAAGATGTCGTTCGGCCGCCAGTAACTGAGCAGCACGCACACGAAGCCGAACACGGAAGACACCAGCACGGCGGTGCGCGGCACACCGCCGTAGACCGCCCCCAGCGCCTTCGGTCCCTGACGGCGCGAAACCAGCGAGCACGCCATGCGCGAGGCGCCGTAGATGTTGGCGTTCATCGCCGACAACAAAGCAACCAGCACGACCACGTTCATGATCTGACCGGCGGCGGGGATGCCCAGGTGGTCGAGGGTCGCGACGTACGGCCCCTTCTCCACAACGGCCTTGTCGTTCCACGGCACCAGCGTGACGATGACCGCCATCGAGCCGATGTAGAAGATCGCGATGCGCCACATCGCCGTACGCACGGCCTTCGCGACGCCCTCGATGGGACGCTCCGACTCGGCCGCGGCGATGGTGACCGTCTCCAGGCCGCCGTACGCGAACACGGAGGCCAGCAGGCCGACGATCAGCCCCTCGGAACCGTTCGGCATGAAGCCGCCGATGCCCGTGAGATTGCCCGAGCCCGGCGCAGACGCGTCGGAGCCCGGCAGGAAGCCGACGATCGCGAGGACGCCGATGCCGAGGAACACGACGATCGCGCCGACCTTGAGCGCGGCGAACCAGAACTCGAACTCGCCGAAGTTCTTCACGGCCGCCAGGTTCGTGCAGCAGAACACCAGCATGAAGAGGGCGACCCACGCCCACTCCGGGGTGTCGGGGAACCAGCCGACCATGATCTTCGCGGCGCCGATGCCCTCAAGGCCGACCGCGACACAGAGCAGGAACCAGAACGCCCAGCCCGCCGTGAAGCCGGCCCACGGGCCGATCGCGCGCTCCGCGTGTACGGAGAAGGAGCCGGAGGCCGGGTTGGCGGCCGACATCTCGCCCAGCATGCGCATCACGAGCATCACCAGCAGCCCGGATATCGCGTAAGCGACGATGATCGAAGGGCCGGCGGCGGCGATACCCGCACCCGACCCGACGAAGAGTCCCGCACCGATGACGCCGCCGAGGGCGATCATCGACAAATGGCGTTGCTTGAGTCCGTGCGTGAGCGGCGAGTCGACCTTGTTGCCGATGTCGACAGCGCCGACATCCTCGACGGGCGCCGGCGCGGAAGTCCGAGACATGGATGTGCCCTGTTCAGTAGCTGAGACCGGGGGGAACAGACGCCACAGTCTGAGTACGCGCACCGCCCACAGGGAACACTTGACCGCTATACGGACACCACGCTCACACTTTGTGAACGATCACGCACGCCGTGCACGCAACTCCCTCACCATCGCCACCACCAGCACCGCCCCGGTCGCGGCGGCCGACCACAGCAACTGCGGCCGCGCCGCGTCATCGGTGAGCATCAGCAGCAGTACGCCGCCGAGCCCGGCCAGTGTGACCCAGGTGAGCCAGGGGAAGCCCCACATCTTCAGCGTCAGCGTCTCCGGCGCCTCGCGCTCGATGCGCCGGCGCAGGCGCAGCTGCGACGCGGCGATGAGCCCCCAGACGAACAACAGCACCGCGCCCACCGCATTGAGCATGTAGAGGAAGACGGTGTCGGGCCACAACAGATTGAGGACCACAGAGACGAACCCGAAGGCGACCGAGGCGAGTACGGCCCGCCGAGGAACCCCACCGCTCTCACCTTCACCACCCGAAACCTTCAGCAGCGCCTTCGGCGCCTCCCCGCGCTCCGCGAGCGAGAACACCATCCGCGAGGATCCGTACAGATTGGCGTTGAGCGCGGACAGCAGGGCGACGAAGACCACGATGTTCATGATCTGCCCGGCGGCCGGAACACCGATCGCGTCGAGCACGGTGACGTACGGGCTGATCCCGGCCTTCTGCGCGGTCCAGGGCAGGACCGTCACAATGACGACCATCGACCCGACGTAGAAGAAGAGGATCCGCCACACAGCGGCGCGCACCGCGCGGGCGACATTGCGGGCCGGGTCCTCGGTCTCGGCGGCGGCGATCGTGACGACCTCAAGGCCACCGAAGGCGAAGACAACGGTCAGTACCCCGGCGACAACGCCTTCCCACCCATTCGGCAGGAACCCGCCCGCACCGGTCAGATTCGTGACCCCGACAGCCTCGGTCTCGGGCAACACCCCAAAAACAGCGAGCAGCCCCAGCCCGAGGAAAAGAACAATCGCGGCGACCTTGAGCCCGGCGAACCAGAACTCGAACTCGCCGAAGTTCTTCACGGCCGTCAGGTTCGCGCAGGTGAACACCACCATGAAGATCAGCACCCACGCCCATTGCGCGATGCCCGGCACCCAGCCGTTCGCGATCTGTGCCGCGGCCGTCGCCTCCACCGCCAGCACCACGACCAGCAGGAACCAGTACAGCCAACCCACGCTGAACCCGGCCCAGCGGCCCAGTGCCCGCTCGGCGTGCACCGAGAACGAACCGGAAGCGGGCATCGCCGCCGACATCTCACCGAGCATCCGCATGACCAGCATCGCGAGCGTGCCGGCGATCAGATACGAGACGACGATTCCAGGACCGGCGACGGCGATCCCGGCGCCCGAACCCACGAACAGCCCGGCGCCGATCACCCCGCCGAGGCCGAGCATGGTCAAGTGGCGCTGTTTGAGCCCATGTGCCAGCGGCTCGGCCTGATCGTTGTGCATGTTGCTCGCAGCTCTAGAAAACATTCAATGGTCGTTTAGCAAGAACCTACAGTCTCCCCAGGCCCGCCCGTTCCCCGCAAAAGCGCTCCCAGCCGCCCGACCTCAGTGACGAGCATCACGCAATCAAGCGATTACCGCCCACTCTTTGTACGAACTCCACCACGCCACCAAGCTTCCCTTTGTCAGCGGCTGATGGTGATCGCTCGTTAACCCCTGGGCTACGGTCACGATGTCCTTTTCTGTCCAGCCCCTTTCCCTTCGCGGAGTCCCGATGAGCACTGCTGCCGCCCCCGCCCGTTCCGGAGCGGTCCTCGCCGACCTGCTGCCGTCCACCACCACCGCCGCCCGGGCCTTCGCCCGCGACGCGGCCCTGGTGCTCGGCGGCGCCGCGCTCACCGGTATCGCGGCCCAGATAGCCGTCCCGGTCCCCGGCTCCCCGGTCCCCGTCACCGGCCAGACCTTCGCCGCGCTGCTCGTCGGCACGGCCGTCGGCGCCCGGCGCGGCTTCCTCTCCCTCGCCCTGTACGCCCTGGTCGGCATGGCCGGCGTGCCGTGGTTCGCGGGCGGCACCTCGGGCGCGGGTGGCGCGTCCTTCGGCTACGTACTCGGCATGCTGCTGGCCGCCACCGTCGTCGGCGCGCTGGCCCGCCGGGGCGGCGACCGCTCGGTGCTGCGCATGGCGGGCACGATGGTCCTGGGCTCGGCAGTGATCTACGCGATCGGTGTCCCGTACCTCGCCCTCTCCACCGGCATGTCGCTGGGCGCGGCCGTGGCGGCGGGCCTGGTCCCGTTCCTGATCGGCGACGCGCTGAAGGCGGCGCTGGCGATGGGAGCCCTGCCCACCGGGTGGAAGCTGATGGGCGACCGAGGCTGATTCCCCCGTAACCAAACGGAAGGGCCCGCACCTCCACCCGAGGCGCCGGCCCTTCCCCATTTCCGTACGTACTACGCCCGGCCGGCCGACTCCTCGGCCTCACTGCGACCACGCCGCAGCTTCTCGCGTACGAACGCGATACCGACCACGACGGCCGCCACCAGCAGCGACAGCAGCACCTGCTCGCGCGCCGCGTCGTCGAACGCCATGTAGACAATGACGAACGTGATCATCGCCGCGGTCGCCCACGTCAGATACGGGAAAAGCCACATCTTCACGATCAGCTTCTCCGGCGCCTCGCGCAGGATGATGCCGCGCATCCGCAGCTGCGTGAAGCAGATGACCAGCCACACGAACAGCGCGACCGCGCCCGAGGAGTTCAGCAGGAATGCGAACACCGTGTCGGGCCACTTGTAGTTGAAGAAGACGGCGACGAACCCAAAGGCGACGGACGACAGGATCGCCGCCGTCGGTACGCCCTTCTCGCTCGTACGGGCGAACGACTTCGGCGCGTCACCGCGCTGGCCGAGCGAGAACGCCATCCGCGAGGCCGTGTACAGCCCGGAGTTCAGGCACGACAGCACAGCCGTCAGCACGATGACGTTCATGATCTGCCCGGCGTGCGGAATCCCGATGGAATTAAGAGCAGCGACGTAGGACCCGTCCTTCAGGATCGACTTGTCGTTCCAAGGCAGCAGCGTCAGCACCACAAAAATCGAGCCGAGGTAGAAGACGCCGATACGCCAGATCACGCTGTTCGTGGCCTTGGTGACGGCCCGCTGCGGGTCGGACGACTCGCCGGCCGCCAGCGTGACGATCTCGCTGCCCATGAACGAGAAGACGACCATCAGCACACCGGTCAGAATCGCACCGGGCCCGTTCGGGAAGAACCCGCCGCTGTCCGTGAGATGAGCGAACCCCGCCCCCGGGTTGTCGGACCCCGGCAGCACCCCGAAGACGGCCAGCAGACCGATGACAACAAACCCACCGATCGCGACGACCTTGATCCCGGCGAACCAGAACTCAAACTCACCGTACGACGACACCGAGACCAGGTTCGTGGCGGTCAGCGCGACCATGACGATCAGCGCCCAGCCCCACTGCGGTACGGCCGGTATCCACCCTTCGAGGATCTTCGCGCCCGCGGTCGCCTCGACCGCCAGCACGACCACCCAGAAGAACCAGTACAGCCACCCGATGGAGAAGCCGGCCCAGCGCCCGAGCGCGCGGTCCGCGTACGCCGAGAAGGAGCCGGACGTCGGGTTCGCCGCGGCCATCTCGCCGAGCATCCGCATGACGAAGACGACGAGGGCGCCGACGAGTGTGTACGACAGAAGAATCGCCGGGCCGGCGGCAGCGATGCCGCCGCTCGATCCCACGAAGAGACCGGCGCCGATGACGCCGCCAATGGCAATCATGGACAAATGGCGGTTTTTCAGACCGGCCTGGAGACCGTCGGAGGACTGCGGATTCCCTGGTTCTACGGGGTTTCCGCCTGCCTTCGCAAGGGTCGGCTGCGCGCTCATGCACAATCCTTAGCTTCTTGGGTCACTCGGGTTACGAGCCCCCGCATTCAAACCGGAAGTTACGCGGGACGGAAGACCCGATTCCGGATCGTTGTACGAAATCCGAAGCAAGACCCGCACTCCACCCCCGGCGAAGCCTGCGCGGCGCCACCCGTGCCACACTCGTCCCATGCGCGTGTACCTCGGTTCCGACCATGCCGGATACGAACTCAAGAACCATCTCGTCGAGTGGCTGAAGGCCCATGGGCACGAGCCCGTCGACTGCGGCCCCCACATCTACGACGCCCTGGACGACTACCCGCCGTTCTGCCTGCGTGCCGCGGAGAAGACCGCCGCGGACCCGGAGAGCCTGGGCATCGTGATCGGCGGCTCCGGCAACGGCGAGCAGATCGCCGCGAACAAGGTCAAGGGCGTACGGGCCGCGCTGGCCTGGAGCGAGCAGACGGCGGCGCTCGGCCGTGAGCACAACGACGCCAACGTCATCTCGATCGGCGGCCGCATGCACACCCAGGCGGAGGCCACGAAGTTCGTGGAGATCTTCCTCTCCACCCCGTACTCCAACGAAGAGCGCCACCAGCGCCGGATCGACATGCTGGCGTCGTACGAGCAGACCGGCGACCTCCCCCCGATCCCGCCGCACCACCCCCAGCACCCGTAGCCCCACCCCGCACCGCCGCCACACCGGCCGCGGTGCGGGCGCCGCGAGGGAGCGCACCGGCCCACACCCACACCGCCCCCACATGCCGGTACCGGGGGAGGGGACGCACCGGCCCACCCCTACCCCGACTGGCATGCCACAGTGCCGGAGGGGGAGGCACGGGGCCATACCCACCCCGGCCTCCCATGCCAGGCCGCCGGTGAGGGGACGTGCCGGGGCGCTCCCCGCAGGGCGTTGAACGCAACCACCGCGAACGAACCAACGCAGTACCCGAACGTTCGACGCCCGAGGAGACGCCCCGGCGCGGCACCGCCCCCGAAGCCCAGGGCCCCGGAACCCCGCCGGTACCGCCCCCGAAGCCCAGGGCCTCGCAACGCCCCGGCAAAACCGGGACCCCCAGCAGCCCCACCCCGCCAGGAGACGCCAACCCATGCCCGAGGGGCACACCATCCACCGCCTCGCGGACGACCACCGCGCCCGCTTCGTCGGCGGCCCGGTGCGCGTGACCAGCCCGCAGGGCAAGTTCGCGGACAGCGCGGCCCTCCTGGACGGCACGCCCCTCACCACCGCCGACGCCCACGGCAAGCACCTCTTCCTCGGCTTCGAGGACACCGGCTGGGTCCACATCCACCTCGGCCTCTTCGGCAAGCTCGGCTTCGGCAGCGCGACGCCCGCCCCGCCGCCCCCCACCGACACGGTCCGCCTGCGCCTCGTCAACGACGACCACTACGCCGACCTCCGCGGCCCCACCACCTGCGCCCTGATCACCGACGGCGAGAAGCAGGCGATACACGACCGCCTGGGCCCGGACCCGCTGCGCCCCGACGCCGCCCCCGACAAGGCCTGGCAGCGGATCTCCCGCAGCCGCACGACCATCGCCGCGCTTCTCATGGACCAGAAGGTCGTAGCGGGCGTCGGCAACGTCTACCGCGCCGAAGTCCTCTTCCGGCACGGCATCGACCCGTACCGCGCGGGCAAGGACCTCACCCGCCGCGAGTGGGACGCGATCTGGGCGGACCTGGCCGTCCTCATGCGCGAGGGCGTACGGAACAACCGCATCGACACGGTCCGCCCCGAGCACATGCCCGAAGCGATGGGCCGCCCGCCGCGCGTCGACGACCACGGCGGCGAGGTCTACGTCTACCGCCGGGCGAACCTGCCCTGCCACATCTGTGGCGGCGAGATCCGCACCGCCGATCTCGCCGCCCGCAACCTCTTCTGGTGCCCACCCTGCCAAAGCTGACCCCGCGTCGCTTCTGGGTTCCGGGGTTCCGGGGCCCTGGGCTTCGGGGTCGGTGCCGCGCCGGGGCGTCTCCTCGGGCGTCGAACGTTCGGGTACTGCGTTGGTTCGTTCGCGGTGGTTGCGTTCAACGCCCTGCGGGGAGCGCCCCGGCACGTCCCCTCACCGGCGGCGTGGCAGGTGAGGCGGGGCCGGGCGTGCCCCAAACGTCTCTCCCGCACAGCGCGGCCTGCTGGGCGGCGTCGGTCGCGTCCGGTCGGTCTCTTCGCGCACCGTGGATTGCGAGGCGGGGCCGGGCGTGCCCCAGGCAACCCTCCCGCACCGGGCCTGCGCCTGCTGGGCGGCGTCGGGCGCCCGACCCGCGTTGATCAGAACCCGTGCGGAAGCCACGGCGCGACCCCGGCTTCGAATGCCACCGACGCCTCCGCCAGCGCCCCCGGCCGCAGCTCCCGCACGCGTCCCGCCGCTGCGAGCGAGGCCAGGGTGACGCCGCCGAGGTACGCCGCGCCCAATTCCCGTACGGACAGGGCGAGCTCCGCCGCCTCGTCCGTCCGCTTGCACGACGCACCCCCCTTCGCGTCGCCCGTCAGCCGCCAACGCCCCTCGTTCCAGGGGCAGAACGCGTCCGTCACCTCGAAGACCACATCCACCGGCGCCCGATACGCACGCACCTCCAGCGCCGCCCCCACCTCCACCAGCCGCACGTACAGCGAATCCCGCAGCCGTACGTCGCACCGCCGGATGTCGGAGACAAGGTGCTGCCAGGCGTCGTCCACGGGCCGGTTGCGCGTCCGGATCTTCGACGTCAGGTCCATGTCGAAGAGGAAGCGCCACAGGGCCGCGTACGCCGCAGGGTCGAGCGCCTCAAGGTCACGCAGTACGACCGTGCCGTCGGAGCCGGCCCATTTCCACTCCGGTTTGAAGTGGAACCGGGCGTACCCGACGACATCCGCCGGCTCCCCGTCCTGCCCGCCCCGCTCCGCCAGCACGCACCGCAGCGGCGACGCGCCGTCGCGATCGCTCTCCGGGTCGATCAGCGGCACTCGTTCCCAGTGCGGTCTGCGCGCGAGCATCCCGGGCCGGCCCGGTACGTTCCGCGCGTACACCGCCTCGCAGGCGTCCCGCGCATCAGCGGGCTTCGCGAACCGGAGCCGTACGTCGTCCGTGCCCGCGGGTACGTCCAGCCGTACCCGCGCCGTGTCGATCTCCGCCGACAGCTGCTGCGTCGCGGCGCCGTAGCCGAAGCGGCCGTAGATCGCGGGCTCCGACGCGGTGAGCAGCGCGAGCGGTTCGCCCCATTCCCGCACGTCGTGGAGCTGGCGCCGCATCATCCCGGTCAGAACCCCGCGCCGCCGGTGCGTCGTAGCGACGCTCACCAGGCTCACGCCGGCGGCCGGCACCAGGGCGCCGCCCGGAACGGCCAGCCGGAAGGAGAACGCGCTCGCCGTGCCGACGCACTGGTCCCCGTCCCAGACACCCAGGCTCCGGGCCGGGTCGGTCACCGCGCGGTCGAGCTCCCGCTCCTCCGCGCTCTGGGCCACGCCCCCGAAGGCAAGTTCGACCGCCTCGAGCCAGTCGTTCCACTCACTTGCCCGCAACACGCGTAATTCGGTGGTCATATGCCATGCCTACCAGGCCCCCCGGCATTTGGGCGACCCAATTTCGAACACAATGTCACAGGGGTCCCCCTGCGGAGCACGGGTCGGGGTGGATAGGGTCCACCGCAATGGCAGGTGGAGTGGGAACCGAATCGTTCTCGGCACGGACGCGCAAGAGCGCGCTCCGGGCCCGGATCGCGCTGCGCAAATCCGGCGTCGACTACTTCCGGGGCGACGGCTCGGACTGGATCGCCCTGGTGGGCCTCCTGCTGACCGTTCCGGCGATCGTCGGCGGCACGATCGCGTCGCCGGTCTGGTGCGCGCCGGCCCTGCTGGTCCTCCCGATCGTGGCCGGCGGCCTGCTGCTGCGCCCGGCGAGCCTGCTCGGTCTGTACGCCGCGGCGGCCACCGGGCTGATCGTCGAGTCGATCGCGCTCGGCCCCTATACGCAGGGCCCGGCGACGGTCACGCCCGGCACGGTCCTCACGGTCGCCGCCTGCGGTTTCTTCGGCCTGATCATCGCCCAGTTCCGGGCCCGGGTCGGCGTCCCCTGGCGCCGCGGCGGCACGATGCTCTTCGACCTGCGCGAACGGATCCGGGTGCAGAGCGCGCTGCCCCGCCTGCCGAAGAACTGGCACAGCGAGATGGCGCTGCGGCCCGCGGGCGGCCAGTCGTTCTCCGGCGACTTCGTGGTCGCGGCCCGTACGAACGGCGGCCGCACCCTGGAGGTCGTACTCACCGACGTATCGGGCAAGGGCATGGACGCGGCGTCGCGCGCGCTGCTCCTGTCCGGGGCGTTCGGCGGCCTGCTGGGCTCGCTCCCGCCGCACGGCTTCCTGCCCGCAGCCAACGGCTACCTCCTGCGCCAGGACTGGGAGGAGGGCTTCGCGACCTCCATCCACCTGGTTCTGGACCTGGACTCCGGCGACTACGAACTCCTGTCGGCGGGCCACCTCCCCGCGCTCCAGCTGCACGCGGGGAGCGGCCGCTGGGAGGAGAAGTCCGGCGAGGGGCCGCTGCTCGGCGTGTACGACGGCGCCCAGTTCGACTCGTGCAAGGGCTCGCTGGGGCCCGGCGATGTACTGATGCTGTTCACGGACGGCCTGGTGGAGGCGTCGGGCCGGGACATCGCGGAGGGCATCGACCGCCTGACGGGCGAGGCCGACCGCTACGTGTCCTGCGGCTTCCAGGGCGCGGCGTGGCACCTGATCGAAGCGGTGGCGAAGGACGTCAACGACGACCGCGCGCTCCTCCTGATCTGCCACGACGCGTAACGCGTAACGCGTAACGCGTGGCGGAGGCCGCGGCTCAGCCCGGGCCGACGTCCCGTACCCGGTCCGCGGCGCCGTCCGTACAGTCGGACCATGCCGAACCTGACTCTCGCCGAGGTGGAAGAGATCGCCCGGGCCGCGCACGCCACGCAGACCGACAAGGCGGGCCGGCCGTACGCCGAGCACCTCGCCGCCGTTGCCGAGGGCGTACGCGCGCGGGGTGGCTCCGAGGAGCAGATCGCCGCCGCCTGGCTGCACGACGCGGTGGAGGACGACGCGCTGTCGGCGGACTGGCTGGCGGCGGCCGAACTGCCGCAGTCGACCAAGGACATGGTGCTCGCGGTGACCAAGCGGCCGGGGGAGGACCTCCGCACGTACACGCGCCGCATCCTGGCGACGCCCGGCGCGCGCCTGGTCAAGGAGGCGGACCTCGCACACAACGCGGACCCCGGCCGTCTCGCCGTTCTCGACGAGGCGACCAGGGTCCGGCTCACGCTCAAATACGCGGAGGTACACCGTCTCCTGGGGCTGGAACCCGGGCCCGGGACCGCTGCCTCCTAGGAGGCCTTGCCCGCGGGGCGGCGCTCCCGCTGCCGGGCGTTGTCGGCCGGGTCGCGGCGGAAGGCCCAGTTCATCTCGGGCTCCATCGCCCAGCGGAACATCCGCCGCACGAACGGGGTGCAGAGCAGCGTGACCGCGACGGCGATCACGACGGTCACGAAGATCTCGCCGAGCGGGGTGGAGAGCCAGGGGTACGTCTCGAACAGGTCCGCGTATCCCGCACCCTTCACCAGGAAGCCGTGCAGCAGGTAGCCGCCCAGCGTGCCGGCGCCGAGCACCGTGAACCACATCGTGCGGCCCGGAACCCAGGCCAGGAAGCAGGCCGTCAGGACCAGCGAGCACCCGAAGAGGGCGAAGGTCATGACGACCCCGGCCCACCACGGAGCGCCGATCTGCTGGGCTGCGCTGCTGTGGTAGAACCATCCGAGCTCGATGCGGGGGGCGGCCCAGTACGCGAAGACCAGCGTGCACAGCACGACGGGAAGGGCCAGCAGCCGGACCTCGCGGCGCCGCACCATCCGGAAGTGCTCCGGCTTCAGCAGCAGACCCAGCACGAAGTACGGCAGGAACTGCAGCACGCGCTGGAGGTTGAGGTCGTCACCGATGTTGGGGGTCACGGAGGCGAGTACGGCGATGGCCAGCGCTACCGGCAGGGGATGACGGAGCGACTGCCAGACGGGGGTGGTCAGCCGCCAGACGAACAGGGCGATCAGGAACCAGGTCAGGTACCAGGGGTCGAGCAGGCTGATGGACTGGCCGGGATCGTCCGCCCACCGCTTGAAGAACGTATAGGCGGTCTCGAAGATCACATACGGTACGGCGACGCCCGTGATCAGGCGCTGGATCTTCTTGCGGCTCATGTCGAAGCCGCGCGAGAAGTAGCCGGAGATGATGATGAACGCCGGCATGTGGAAGCTGTAGACGACGATGTACAGCGCGCGCGTGGCGCGGCTGCCGTCCATCACGGGTTCCCACATGTGCGCCACCGCGACGAAGACGATCGCCAGGTACTTCGCGTTGTCGAAGAACGCGTCGCGCTGCTTAGGGGCGGGCGCGGCAGCGGGGGCAGGGGTGGCGGCGCGGGCGGGGGCGGCGGGCGTGGGGACTGTGTCGGCCCCGGACCGGAGGGTGGTGGTCGCGGCGGTCCGTGCGAGGGGTGTTTCGGGCTCCTGCTCCCGGGCCGGGGGGAGCGGGGCCCTCTGATATCCGTGCGGAGCGTGAAACATCTGAGGCACCCTAGCGCCGCCGGACGGATTCCGTAAAACCTCGATCCCGGCTCTCTTCTTTGGGTGTGAGTGCCCCGTGGGCAGAGAAGTCGACATAGCGATGGGTCTTTATGGCGCGGCTCACACCTTCGCGCCCGTATGGGCTACTTCATCCTGATTAAATGGTGCATACCGCCAGAGGGTGACTCTGGTGATATGTCCTGTTCATTGCGCGTTTGTCGACCGCGGATGTGTGGGCCTCCGCGCAATTCGAATTTCCTGCGAACGTGATGTGTGGATAGCGAAACGATCACGTCTATTAACCCCCGCACGGGGCAGTTCAATTCAGCGGCGCGCATATGCGGCGCCCGCGCCCCGGGGTGTACGCCGGGCCTCCCGGCGGCGTGAACAGGTCACCAACGTTCCGTCACCCGTCAACCACCAGTGGTGAGTTGGTGGCACGATGGTGCTTGCGGGAGTGCGCTGGGCCGTGCGCTCCCGGGCCGGCAAGGCGGACCGACCGAGGGTGTGATCAGTTGTGGCCATTTCACTGTCTGTGGTGCTTCTGTTGGCGATCGTCCTGGTGGTGTTGATCCGCGGGGGCTCGATCAAGGCGGGACCGGCGGTGGTGGCCGTTCTCTTCGGCTTCTTCCTCGCGTCCACCGGCATGGCGCCGTCGATCAACCGCTTCCTGAATTCGATAGCGGAGACCATCAACCAGATCAGCTTCTGACGGGCGCCGACGGGAGGCGGCGCGGCTCCGCAAACGCCACCGGCCCGGCCGGTGACGTATCACCGAGCCGGGCCGGGGCCGTGGAGCGGGCGACGGGAATCGAACCCGCGTAGCTAGTTTGGAAGACTAGGGCTCTACCATTGAGCTACGCCCGCACAGAGCACCGCAGGTCACGTGACCGCGGCACGAAGAGCATCGTAGCGGGTTCCTGGCGGTCGGCGCACACCCGATACGCCCCACGTATAAACGGCGGCCGTACAGCCCGTGGGCATGTACCCTACGTGTCGCACCGACGGGGTGTGGCGCAGCTTGGTAGCGCGTCCGCTTTGGGAGCGGAAGGTCGTCGGTTCGAATCCGGCCACCCCGACCATCACCAGACATGATCCCGGCGCGATCTCGACCAAGATCGCGTTGTGGGAGTCTTCCTGCTTGCCGTTACTATGCAGACTCGTGCCCGTGTGTCTGATGTGCCGGGCTCGAACGGCGAAGCCGCCTCCCGCGCGGCCCAGCAGAACCCCAGAAGTCAGCCCCCAAGGAGACCGAACCGTGAAGAGCGCCGTGGAGACCCTGAACCCGACCCGGGTTCGGCTCAGCATCGAGGTGCCCTTCGAGGAGCTCAAGGACAGCCTCGACGCGGCGTACAAGAAGATCAACCAGCAGGTCACGGTGAAGGGCTTCCGTAAGGGCAAGATCCCGAACCGAGTCATCGACCAGCGGTTCGGCCGTGGTGCTGTGCTGGAGGAGGCCGTCAACGACGCCCTTCCGAAGTTCTACACCGAGGCTGTCAACGAGGGTGAGCTGAACGTTCTCGGCCAGCCCGAGGTCGACATCACCGAGCTGAAGGACGGCGAGCTGCTCTCCTTCACCGCCGAGGTCGACATCCGCCCGACGATCGAGATCCCGGACTACTCCGGCATCGAGGTCGAGGTCGACGCGGTCGAGGTCACCGACGAGGACGTCGACAAGGCCGTGGAGGAGCTGCGTGCGCGCTTCGCCTCCACCAACCCGGTCGAGCGCCCCGCCGCCGAAGGCGACGTCGTGACGATCGACCTCGAGGCCAAGGTCGACGGTGAGGTCCTGGAGGACGGCGTTGCCGAGGGTGTCTCGTACACCATCGGTTCCGGCGAGCTCCTCGACGGCATCGACGAGGCGGTGACCGGCCTGGAGGCCGGTGGCGAGGCCACCTTCACCTCCTCGCTCAAGGGCGGCAGCGCCGAGGGCAAGGAGGCCGAGGTCACCGTCAAGGTCACCGCGGTCGCCGCCCGCGAGCTGCCCGAGCTGGACGACGACTTCGCGCAGATGGCCAGCGAGTTCGACACTCTTGACGAGCTCAAGGCCGACAGCCGCAAGCGCCTCGAGAACATGAAGCAGTACGACCAGGCCACGCAGGCCCAGGAGCGCGTCCTGGAGAAGCTGCTGGAGCTGGTCGAGGTCCCGATCCCCGAGAAGCTGCTCGAGGACGAGGTCAAGACCCGCAAGCACAACCTGGAGCACCACCAGCTCGGCCAGATGGGCCTGGACATCGAGAAGTACCTCGAGATCCAGGGCAAGACGGCCGAGGAGTTCGACGCCGAGCTGCGTGAGCAGGCGGTCAAGGGCATCAAGACGCAGTTCGTCCTCGACGAGCTCGTCAACAAGGAGAAGCTGAACGTCAACCAGGAGGAGCTCACCGAGCACCTCATGCGGCGTGCGCAGTCCTCCGGCATGAGCCCCGACCAGTTCGCCCAGGCCGTCGTCGAGGGTGGCCAGGTGCCGATGCTCGTCGGCGAGGTCGCCCGCGGCAAGGCGCTCGCCGTTGTCGTCGAGGCCGCCAAGGTCACCGACACCAACGGTGAGGCCGTCGAGCTCGAGGACGAGGAAGACGAGACCGCCGAGGCCCCTGCGGCCGCCGAGGCCGCCGAGGCTTCCGACGAGGAGAAGACGACCGAGGCCTGAGCTTCGTTCGCTCCGATCTGATCTGCGGGGACGGGCCCGGACGCACCATGCGTCCGGGCCCGTCGTCGTACGGGGGAGCGGGCCCGTACCTTGCGCTCCCAGCGAACAGTTCGGGAAGCGGGATGGCGTTGCCCTACCTGCGCGTTAGGGTCCATGAAGAGGAGAGTGGGGAGTCCCCGCCCTCCGGTACGAAGACGCTGAGACGGCCGATGCCGTCAGAGACGAGCAGGTGTAAACGTGACGAATCTGATGCCGCACGCCGCGGGTGAGCCGTCCATCGGTGGAGGCCTCGGCGACCAGGTCTACAACCGGCTGCTCGGCGAGCGGATCATCTTCCTCGGCCAGCAGGTCGACGATGACATCGCCAACAAGATCACAGCGCAGTTGCTCCTCCTTGCCGCCGACCCGGACAAGGACATCTACCTCTACATCAACAGCCCCGGTGGCTCGGTGACGGCGGGCATGGCGGTCTACGACACCATGCAGTACATCCCGAACGACGTCGTCACGATCGGCATGGGTCTCGCGGCCTCCATGGGCCAGTTCCTGCTGACCGGCGGCTCCGCGGGCAAGCGCTTCGCGCTCCCCAACACCGACATCCTGATGCACCAGGGCTCGGCCGGCCTCGGCGGCACCGCCTCGGACATCAAGATCCAGGCCGAGCAGCTGCTGCGTACGAAGAAGCGCATGGCGGAGATCACCGCCCGGCACTCCGGCCAGACCGTCGAGACGATCATCCGTGACGGTGACCGCGACCGCTGGTACACCGCGGAGGAGGCCAAGGAGTACGGCCTCATCGACGAGATCATCAGCTCTGCTTCGGGCGTTCCGGGCGGCGGCGGTACCGGGGCCTGATCCCCGCACCGAGTCTCCCCAGCCCACCGAACGCCACCAGGATGGTGAACACCGACATGAACGACTACTCCGCGAGCGGCCTCTACACGGGCCCGCAGGTGGACAACCGCTACATCGTGCCGCGCTTCGTCGAGCGCACCTCGCAGGGCGTGCGTGAGTACGACCCGTACGCGAAGCTCTTCGAGGAGCGCGTGATCTTCCTCGGCGTGCAGATCGATGACGCCTCGGCCAACGACGTCATGGCGCAGCTGCTGTGCCTGGAGTCGATGGACCCGGACCGCGACATCTCCATCTACATCAACAGCCCCGGTGGCTCGTTCACGGCCCTCACGGCCATCTACGACACGATGCAGTTCGTGAAGCCGGACATCCAGACGGTCTGCATGGGCCAGGCGGCCTCCGCCGCGGCCGTGCTGCTCGCCGCCGGTACGCCGGGCAAGCGCATGGCACTGCCGAACGCGCGTGTGCTGATCCACCAGCCGTCCTCGCAGACGGGCCGTGAGCAGCTCTCCGACCTGGAGATCGCGGCGCAGGAGATCCTGCGGATGCGCTCGCAGCTGGAGGAGATGCTCGCGAAGCACTCCACCACGCCGATCGAGAAGATCCGCGACGACATCGAGCGCGACAAGATCCTGACCGCCGAGGACTCCCTCGCGTACGGCCTGATCGACCAGATCGTGTCCACCCGAAAGAACGCGCCGGTGGGCGCCTGACGCGTGGCAGCCCACCCCTTGGCGCGGCGCGCGTCAATGTGAACCGCGCCAAGGGGGGCCCGAACGAGGGGCCAGGCAAGGTACCGTCGGATATGAGGCACCAGGAGACGCTGAACGTGGCGTCTCCCAGGCGAAGGGGAAGCACCTCGTGGCACGCATCGGTGATGGCGGCGACCTGCTCAAGTGCTCGTTCTGTGGCAAGAGCCAGAAGCAGGTGAAGAAGCTCATCGCAGGTCCCGGTGTGTACATCTGCGACGAGTGCATCGACCTCTGCAACGAGATCATCGAGGAGGAGCTCGCCGAGACCTCCGAGGTGCGGTGGGAGGAACTCCCCAAGCCGCGGGAGATCTACGAGTTCCTCGAGGGTTACGTAGTCGGCCAGGAGCCCGCGAAGAAGGCGCTCTCGGTGGCGGTCTACAACCACTACAAGCGCGTGCAGGCCGGCGAGAACGCGGGCGCCGGCTCGGGCCGCGACGACGCGATCGAACTGGCCAAGTCCAACATCCTCCTGCTGGGCCCCACAGGCTCCGGCAAGACGCTGCTGGCCCAGACCCTCGCGCGCATGCTGAACGTCCCGTTCGCCATCGCCGACGCGACGGCGCTGACGGAGGCGGGGTATGTCGGCGAGGACGTCGAGAACATCCTGCTCAAGCTGATCCAGGCGGCCGACTATGACGTCAAGAAGGCCGAGACCGGGATCATCTACATCGACGAGATCGACAAGGTCGCCCGCAAGAGCGAGAACCCGTCGATCACGCGCGACGTATCGGGTGAGGGCGTCCAGCAGGCCCTCCTCAAGATCCTTGAGGGCACGACGGCCTCGGTCCCGCCGCAGGGCGGCCGAAAGCACCCGCACCAGGAGTTCATCCAGATCGACACGACGAACGTGCTCTTCATCGTGGGCGGCGCGTTCGCCGGCCTCGAGAAGATCATCGAGTCGCGGGCGGGTGCCAAGGGCATCGGCTTCGGTGCGACGATCCGCTCGAAGCGGGAGATCGAGGCGAGCGACCAGTTCCAGGAGGTCATGCCGGAGGACCTGGTGAAGTTCGGGATGATCCCGGAGTTCATCGGCCGCCTGCCCGTCCTGACCTCGGTCCACAACCTGGACCGAGAGGCGCTCCTCCAGATCCTGGTGGAGCCGCGCAACGCGCTGGTGAAGCAGTACGAGCGGCTCTTCGAACTCGACGGCGTGGAGCTGGAGTTCGAGCGCGAGGCGCTGGAGGCGATCGCGGACCAGGCGATCCTCCGCCAGACGGGCGCGCGCGGTCTGCGCGCCATCATGGAGGAGGTCCTGATGTCGGTGATGTACGAGGTCCCGTCCCGCAAGGACGTGGCCCGCGTCGTCATCACGGCGGACGTGGTCCACAGCAACGTCAACCCGACCCTGGTGCCGCGCGAGCCCCGCATCATCAAGAACGACGGCCGCCACGAGAAGTCCGCGTAGCGGCGTAGTCAGCGAAAGGGCGCCCGGCGAATCCCGCCGGGCGCCCTTTTCACGTCACCGCCGCGTCAGTTGATCTCGACGCGGACATCCTTGCGCAGCTTGGCGGCCATGTCCGCCACCTCGTCCAGCGGAATGCCGCCGCCCGCGAGGATGGCACCGGTGTCGGTGAACGTGACGGACGCGACGGTGCTGTGGTCACCCCAGACGCACATCGGCGTCTTGAAGCCCTTGGAGGAACTCGCGTCGGACGAGACCGTCGCGCCCAGCTTGAACTCGGCCTCCTGGCACTTCATGACGCCGCCCTCGAAGCCCGCGGGCGTGAACTCCTTGGCCTCGCCGAGGAGCTGAACCCCCTTGCCCGCGTTCTGCTCGGAGTTCTTCTTCATCTCGGCGAACATGTCGTCGATGACCTTCGCGGGGTCGTCGATCTCGCCGTACACACCGGAGAAACTCAGAGCCTTCTTGGCCATGTCCTGGCCCGCCTCGTACTGGCCGCTGGCTTCCGTGGGGTTGTTGATTCCCTGCCCCTCGAGCTTCTGGAGGTCGCTGGAGGTCATGCCGCCTCCGGCGCTGCCGGGCGCGGCGGCCGACTTCTTGTACTCGCCGCCGAGAACCGTCTCCGGCGCCTCCAGCTTGTACCGCTTGCCGTCGTCGGCGATGTCACTACCGCCACCGCGAAGAGTGGCGAAGTAGATCCCGCCGCCGATGACCGCGAGGGCGACCACCACCACGCCCACGATCAGGCCCGTCTTCTTCTTCGGCGCGCCCGGGGGCGGCGGGACCATGCCGCCGGGGTACTGAGGCTGCTGTCCGTAGGGGCCCGGCTGCTGGGGCTGGCCGTACGGAGGCTGGCCGTACGGGGGCGGCTGCTGGCCCTGCTGGGGGTAGCCGTAGCCCTGCGGCGGCGGGGCCTGCTGGGGGTAGCCGTAGCCGGGCTGGCCCTGCGGGGGCTGCTGTCCGTACGGGTTCGGCTGGCCCTGCGGCGGCTGCTGGCCGTAAGGACCGGGCTGCTGCCCGCCGTACGGGCCCGGCTGGTTGTAGCTCATGGACTGGGTTCCCCTCCAGATACTTATGCGTTACGAACATCCTGACGGAACCACCGGCATACCGGGGCGGCGGGGCCCTCACCGTTACCAAGAATCCGGTTTCGGTACGGGGCTGTGGCGCCCGTAAACTGAGCCCGTGACCGAGAACTCATCGCAGCAGCCAGCCGCACCCGCCCCCGAACTGCCGACCCAGTACGCGCCGGCCGAGGTAGAGGGGAAGCTGTACGAGCGCTGGGTAGAACGCGGTTACTTCGAGGCGGACGAGAAGAGCGACAAAGAGCCGTACACCATCGTCATCCCGCCGCCGAACGTCACCGGTTCGCTCCACCTCGGGCACGCCTTCGAGCACACGCTGATCGACGCCCTCACCCGCCGCAAGCGCATGCAGGGCTACGAGACGCTGTGGCAGCCCGGCATGGACCACGCCGGCATCGCAACCCAGAACGTCGTCGAGCGCGAGCTCGCCAGGGAGGGCAAGTCCCGCCACGACCTGGGGCGCGAGGCGTTCGTCGAGCGCGTCTGGCAGTGGAAGGCCGAGTCCGGCGGTCAGATCTCGGGGCAGATGAAGCGCCTCGGTGACGGTGTCGCGTGGTCGCGCGAGCGCTTCACCATGGACGAGGGGCTGTCGAGGGCCGTCCAGACCATCTTCAAGAAGCTGTACGACGACGAGCTGATCTACCGCGCCGAGCGCATCATCAACTGGTGCCCGCGCTGTCTGACCGCCATCTCCGACATCGAGGTCGAGTACCAGGAGGACGACGGCGAGCTCGTCTCCATCCGGTACGGCTCCGGGGACAACGAGATCGTCGTCGCGACGACCCGCGCCGAGACGATGCTCGGTGACACCGCCGTCGCCGTCCACCCCGACGACGAGCGGTACGCGCACCTCATCGGCACCGAGATCGAGCTGCCGCTCACCGGCCGCCGTATCCCGGTCGTCGCCGACGAGCACGTCGACCCCGAGTTCGGCACGGGCGCCGTGAAGGTCACGCCCGCCCACGACCCGAACGACTTCGAGATCGGGCAGCGGCACGGGCTGCCCAACCTGGCCGTGATGGACGAGCGAGCGGTCATCACCGCGCACGGCCCGTTCCAGGGCCTCGACCGTCTTGAGGCCCGCAGCGCCATCGTCGCCGCCCTGCGCGCCGAGGGCCGGATCGTCGCCGAGAAGCGTCCGTACGTCCACTCCGTCGGGCACTGCTCGCGCTGCAAGACGACCATCGAGCCGCGGCTGTCCCTGCAGTGGTGGGTCAAGGTCGGCCCGCTGGCGAAGGAGGCCGGCGACGCGGTCCGCGACGGGCGGGTCAAGATCCACCCGAAGGAGATGGAGCCCCGCTACTTCGGCTGGGTCGACAACCTCCACGACTGGTGCATCTCGCGTCAGTTGTGGTGGGGTCACCGGATCCCGGTCTGGTACGGGCCGAATGGTGAAGTCGTCTGCGTCGGACCCGACGACGAGGCGCCGACCGGCGAGGGCTGGCACCAGGACACGGATGTCCTGGACACCTGGTTCTCCTCCGGCCTGTGGCCGTTCTCCACGCTCGGCTGGCCCGAACAGACCCCGAGTGTCGAGAAGTTCTACCCGAACTCGGTCCTCGTCACCGGTTACGACATCCTCTTCTTCTGGGTCGCCCGGATGATGATGTTCGGCCTGTACGCCATGGACGGCACCCCGCCGTTCCACACCATCGCCCTGCACGGCATGGTCCGCGACCAGTTCGGCAAGAAGATGTCGAAGTCCTTCGGCAACGCGGTCAACCCGCTGGACTGGATGGACGAGTACGGCTCCGACGCGGTCCGTTTCACGCTCGCGCGCGGTGCCAACCCGGGTGTTGACGTCCCGATCGGTGAGGACTGGGTCCAGGGGTCCCGCAACTTCGCCAACAAGATCTGGAACGCCACCCGCTTCGCGCTGATGAACGGCGCGACGGTCGAAGGTGAACTGCCGCCGGTCGAGCAGATGTCGGCGACCGACCGGTGGATCCTGTCGCGGCTGAACGCGACGGTGGCCGAGGTCGACGCGTACTACGAGGACTACCAGTTCGCGAAGCTCTCGGACGCGCTCTTCCACTTCGCGTGGGACGAGGTCTTCGACTGGTACGTCGAGCTGTCCAAGACCACCTTCTTCGCGGGCGGCGAGCCGGCCAAGGTCTCCGCGCGCGTCCTGGGCGAGGTCCTCGACGTCATGCTGCGCCTCCTCCACCCGGTCGTCCCCTTCGTCACCGAGACGCTGTGGACCACGCTCACCGGCAAGGAGTCGCTCGTCATCGCGGACTGGCCCAAGGCTGTGTTCGTTCCTGGGGCTGACGCCCCGGGCGGCTTCCGCGACGCCGAGGCGGAGAAGGAGATCGGACTCGTCCAGCAGGTCGTCACCGAGGTCCGCCGCTTCCGCTCCGACCAGGGCCTCCAGTCCGGCCAGAAGGTGCCGGCCCAACTGACCCTGGACGGCACGGCGCTGGCGCCGCACGAGGCGGCCATCCGCCAGGTGCTGCGCCTGACGCCGGCCGGTGAGGACTTCCACGCCACCGCCTCCCTGCCGGTCGTGGGCGCGCGGGTCGCCCTCGACCTGTCGGGCACGATCGACGTCGAAGCGGAGCGCAAGCGCCTCGCGAAGGACCTCGCGGCGGCCGAGAAGGAGAAGGCCCAGGCGCTCGGCAAGCTCGGGAACGAGGCGTTCCTGGCCAAGGCCCCGGACAACGTGGTCGACAAGATCCGCGGGCGGCTCTCGAAGGCCGAGGCGGACATCGAGCGCATCACGGCGCAGCTCGCCACGCTGCCGGAGAAGTAGGGCGAGTACGACGACGTACGCCGAGGGCCCCCGCGCGAGCTGCGCGGGGGCCCTCGGGCCGTACGTCACCCAGGGCCTGTCCGGCGTATCAGGGCCGGAAAGGCCCTAGTCCGTCAGGAAATCCTCCAGCGCGTCGAAGTTCTCGACGCACTTGCCCGCTCCGAGCGCCACACACTCCAGCGGGTCGTCCGCCACGAACACCGGGATGCCCGCCCCCGCCGCTATCCGCAGGTCCAGCCCCGGCAGCAGCGCCCCGCCGCCCGTCAGCACGATGCCGTGCTCCATCACATCGTCCGCGAGCTCCGGCGGGCACTCCTCCAGCGTCGACTTCACCGCCGAGACGACCGCTTCGCACGCCTCGTCGAGCGCCGCCCGTACCTCGACCGCGGACAGCTCCAGGGTCTGCGGCAGCCCGCCGGGTATCTTCTCCCGCCCGCCGACGGCGTACGTGCGGTTCTCCAGCTCAGGGTCCTCCGGCACCGGCCAGGCCGAACCGATCGCCAGCTTCACGGTCTCGGCCGTCCGCTCCCCTATGAGCAGCCCGTGCTCCTTGCGCACATGGTCGGCGATGGCCGCGTCCAGCCCGTCACCGCCCACCCGCAGCGACCAGGCCGCGACGATCCCGCCCAGCGATATCACGGCGACTTCGGTGGTGCCGCCCCCGATGTCGACCACCATCGAGCCGTGCGCCTTCGACACCGGCAGCCCGGCCCCCATCGCGGCCGCCATCGGCTCGTCGACGAGATGCAGCGTGCGGGCACCCACGCGTTCGGCCGCCTGGACGATCGCGCGCTGCTCGACCGGAGTAATACCGCTCGGTACGCACAGGACCATCCGGGGGCGCGCCTTGCGGCCGGGCACGGCCTTGCGCACGAAGTGCCGGATCATCGCCTCGGCGGCCGCGTAGTCGCTGATCGCACCGCCCTTGAGCGGGCGGATCGCCGTGATCGAACCCGGCGTCCGGCCGATGGCGTCCCTGGCCTCACGGCCGACCGCGAGAGCGATACCGGATCTGGCCTGCACCGCCACCACGGAAGGCTCATTGAGGACGATGCCCTTGCCCCGGGCGTAGACGATGGTGTTCGCCGTTCCCAGGTCTATACCGATGTCCTTGGCCGTGTCACCCATCTGGAGAAACCTCCGATCGTGATTTCCCCAGGCTGGCACGACACCGCCGGATCCGCCGCCGCAGAGCGGCCGAAGGCGGCATGCAGGTCCTGGCGGGGCACTGTCGGTGGTGCTCCGTAGACTGGTCTCGTGAGCCAGCTCCCTCCGCACGATGACAGCGACACCCCCGACGCCTTCGAAGAGATCGTCTCGGCCGAGACAGGCCGCGACCCCGACCTGGCGGTGATCGAGGCAGGCAGCCGTACGCTGCGCACCCAAGGTGCCCCGCAGCAGGGTGACGGCGCCGCCGGGCGCCCGCAGGACCCGGAGGTGGACAAGGCGCTGCGCGCCGTCGAGCAGGAGCTCCTGGCCCGCTGGCCGGAGACCAAGCTGGACCCGTCGCTGGTCCGGATCGCGGCGCTGATGGACGTCCTGGGCGAGCCCCAGCGCGCGTACCCCTCGGTCCACATCACCGGCACCAACGGCAAGACCAGCACGGCCCGCATGATCGAGGCGCTGTTCGGTGCCTTCGAGCTGCGTACCGGGCGGTACACCAGCCCGCACGTGCAGTCGATCACCGAGCGCATCAGCCTGGACGGCGCCCCGATCGACCCCGAGCGCTTCATCGAGACGTACAACGACATCCAGCCGTACGTCGAGATGACCGACGGCATGCAGGAGCACCGCCTGTCGTTCTTCGAGACGCTGACGGGCATGGCGTACGCCGCGTTCGCCGACGCGCCCGTCGATGTGGCGGTCGTCGAGGTCGGCATGGGCGGCAGCTGGGACGCGACGAACGTGATCGACGCGTCGGTGGCCGTCGTCACGCCGATCGATCTGGACCACACGGACCGGCTCGGCGCCACGCCCGGCGAGATCGCGGTCGAGAAGGCCGGGATCATCAAGCAGGGCGCCACGGTCATCCTGGCGCAGCAGCCGGTCGACGCGGCCCAGGTGATGCTGAAGAAGGCCGTCGAGGTCGACGCCACGGTCGCCCGTGAGGGCATGGAGTTCGGCGTCGTCTCCCGCGAGATCGCGGTCGGCGGCCAGATGATCGCGCTGCGCGGACTCGGCGGCGAGTACGAAGAGATCTTCCTGCCGCTGCACGGCGCGCATCAGGCGCACAACGCGGCGGTGGCCCTGGCGGCCGTCGAGGCGTTCTTCGGCATCGGCGCGGAGCACGCGCGCACGCTCGACATCGACACGGTCCGCAAGGCCTTCGCCTCGGTCACGTCGCCGGGCCGGCTCGAGGTCGTACGCCGCAGCCCGACCGTCGTGCTGGACGCGGCGCACAACCCGGCGGGCGCGCGGGCGGCGGCGGAGGCCGTCACCGAGGCGTTCAGTTTCAGCCGCCTGATCGGGGTCGTCGGCACGAGCGGTGACAAGGACGTGCGGGGTGTCCTCGAAGCGTTCGAGCCGGTCTTCGCCGAGGTCGTCGTCACCCGTAACTCCACGCCCCGCGCGATGGACGTCGACGAACTGGCGGCGATCGCCGTCGAGGTCTTCGGCGACGACCGCGTGCAGGTCGAGCCGCGCCTCGACGACGCGCTGGAGGCCGCCATCACGCTCGCCGAGGAAGAGGGCGAGTTCGCCGGCGGTGGCGTCCTGGTGACCGGTTCCGTGATCACGGTCGGCGAGGCCCGGCTGCTCCTGGGGAGGGGCTGATTCCTGTGCGTATGCTCTGCGCGTCCACTCTGATCAGCGAGTTCTTCGTGGTGGCCTTCGCGGGCCTCGTCGCGATGAAGTCGGACGACCTGTCGATGACCGCGGTCTGGACGGTCTGCGGCGTCGCGATGCTGCTGTCCGTGCTGCTCTGCGGGATGCTCGGCCGGCCGGGCGGGGTGCAGCTCGGCTGGGCGCTCCAGATCGGCCTGATCGCGAGCGGCTTCGTCGTCCCGGTGATGTTCTTCCTCGGCGCGGTCTTCGCGGGCCTGTGGTGGGCGTCGATCCACTACGGCCGCAAGATCGACGAGGCGAAGGCACGGTGGGCCGCGCAGGCGGAGGCGGCGGAGGCGCAGGCCCCGGCGCAGTAGGGGCCGCTGTCCGCCAGTGCCGGGTGCTGCCCCGGCGGCGTGTCCTTGTAGCCTCTGGACATTGCATCCGCTATGCCCGCAAGGAGCCGTACATGACTCAGCGCACTCTCGTCCTTCTCAAGCCGGACGCGGTCCGACGCGCACTCGTGGGTGAGATCATCAGCCGCATCGAGCGCAAGGCCGGCTGGAAGATCACAGCGCTGGAGATGCGCGGCCTCGACCACGAGACGCTGGAGCAGCATTACGGCGAGCACAAGGGCCGCCCCTTCTACGAGCCGCTGGTCGAGTTCATGGCGTCCGGTCCCGTCGTGGCCCTCGTGGTCGAGGGCGAGCGCGTCATCGAGGGTGTACGCCAGTTGGCGGGTCCGACTGACCCGATCGCGGCGGCTCCCGGCTCCATCCGTGGGGACTTCGGCACCATCGTCCGGGAGAACCTCATCCACGCCTCGGACTCCGAGGAGTCCGCCGAGCGGGAGCTGAAGCTTTTCTTCCCCGGCATTTCCTGACATAACGTCAGCCAAATAGGGGTCATGGCCTGGGGCGACCGAAGTAATTCGGCCGCCCCCCGGCATATGCGGGAAGATGCGGGGAACGCATCCCTCCGACACGACGTCACCATTACTGGGACGGGTACGTGTTCCGCTCACAATGGCGAAGGACCCTCGCGCCGCATCCGTGCAGGCGGCACTACGATGGAAACCTCCACGCCGCACCACCCACTTCGCCGTCCTAAAAAAGCCAACCGCTCCACTTGGGAAGGCCCGACGCATCCTCATGGGGAACAAGGGGAACTCAATGTCGTTCATCGGCCGTGACATGGCTGTCGACCTCGGGACCGCCAACACGCTGGTGTACGTCAGGGGCAAAGGGATCGTGCTCAACGAGCCCTCCGTCGTCGCCATCAACACCAACACCGGCGGCATCCTCGCCGTGGGTGCCGAGGCCAAGAAGATGATCGGCCGGACGCCGGGCAACATCGTTGCCGTCCGGCCGCTGAAGGACGGCGTCATCGCCGACTTCGAGATCACCGAGCGGATGCTCCGCTACTTCATCCTGAAGATCCACAAGCGCCGCTACCTGGCCCGCCCCCGGGTCGTCGTCTGCGTGCCCTCCGGCATCACCGGCGTCGAGCGCCGCGCCGTCATCGAGGCGTCCACCCAGGCCGGCGCCCGCCGGGTGCACATCATCGAAGAGCCCATGGCCGCGGCCATCGGTTCGGGCCTGCCCGTCCACGAGGCCACCGGAAACATGGTCGTGGACATCGGTGGCGGCACCACCGAGGTCGCCGTCATCTCGCTCGGAGGAATCGTCACAGCACAGTCGATCCGGGTCGCCGGCGACGAGCTGGACAGCTCGATCATCCAGCACATCAAGAAGGAGTACTCCCTCCTGCTCGGCGAGCGCACCGCCGAACAGATCAAGATCACGATCGGCTCGGCGTCCGACCTGGAGAAGGACGAGCACACCGAGATCCGCGGCCGCGACCTCGTCTCCGGTCTCCCCAAGACCGTCGTCATCTCGGCGGCCGAGGTCCGCAAGGCCATCGAGGAGCCGGTCAACGCCATCGTCGACGCCGTGAAGACGACGCTCGACAAGTGCCCGCCCGAGCTCTCCGGTGATGTCATGGACCGCGGCATCGTCCTCACCGGCGGCGGCGCCCTGCTGCGCGGTCTCGACGAGCGCCTGCGCCGCGAGACGGGCATGCCGATCCACATCGCCGAGGACCCGCTCGACTCCGTCGCGCTCGGAGCGGGCAAGTGCGTCGAGGAGTTCGAGGCGCTCCAGCAGGTACTGGACGCCCAGCCCCGCAGATGAGCCGCCCCGACGAATCCGCCGTACGAGGCCTTCCTTCTCGTGCGGCGGATCGTTGATATACAGACACAAGAATTCCGACGAGGAAGGCACGGCCGCCGCACGTGAGGGACACACGAGAGAGCCGGCTGCTCCTGGTGCTGCTGATCGCCATCGCATTCGCGTTGATTACGGTGGATATCCGCGGCGGCGAGGAGTCGCCGGTCGACGGCGCCAGGCGGGCCGCCGCCACCGTCTTCGGACCGGTGGAGAACGGGGTCGCCCAAGCTGTCGACCCGATCGGCAACGCCATCGGTGCCGTTCGGGACTCCGGTGAGCGGCACGACCGCCTCGCCGTCCTCGAGCGAGAGAACGCCGCACTCAAGCACAAGCTCGGCAGCGACGACCGCAACCGCAGCGGCGTACGCCAGCTCGACAAGATGCTCAAGAGAGCCGGCGCCGGCCAGTACGGCATCAAGGGCGCCGAAGTCATCGCGATAGGAGCGGCCCAGGGATTCTCCTGGACCGTCACCATCGACGCCGGGAGCAACGACGGCATCAAGCGCGACATGACCGTGCTCAACGGCGACGGACTCGTCGGCCGCGTCACCACCGTCGGCCCGGACACCGCGACCGTACTGCTCGCCAACGACCCGGACTTCACCGTCGGCACCCGCCTGGAGAAGACCGACGAACTCGGCTTCGCCACCGGCCAGGGCGACCGCCCGCTGCGCGTGCAGATGCTCAACGGCAAGGCCAAGGTCAAGGCGGGCGACCGGCTCGTCACCTTCGGCTCGCAGGCCGCGAAGCCGTTCGTGCCCGGCGTCCCGGTCGGCACGGTCGTCCGCGTCGATCCGTCCGGCGGCGACCTCACCCGTACCGTGTACGTCCGCCCGTACGTCGGCTTCACCAAGCTCGACATCGTCGGCGTCGTCGTCCAGGCGCCGCGCCAGGACCCGCGCGACATGGTCCTGCCGCCGAAGCCCGCGGGCCCCAAGCCCACCCCCACGGTCACCGTCACGGTCACGCCCTCGGGGCCTCCCGCCGACGGCGCCGATCCCGCCGATGGCACCGAGTAGGAGCTGAACCCCATGCGCTTCAACCGGATGCTGCTCTCCACCACCCTGGTGATCGTCGCCCTGGTCGTCCAGGTCACCGTTCTCGCCAGGCTCCAACTCCCCGGCGCCGTACCGGACCTGATGCTCCTCACCGTCCTCGGTCTCGCCTTCGTGTACGGCAACACCAGCGGCGCCCTCATCGGGTTCGGCGCGGGCCTCCTCGCCGACCTCGCCCCGCCCGCGGACCACGCGGCGGGCCGCTACGCGCTGGTCCTGTGCGTCATCGGCTACCTCGCCGGACTCGCCAAGCCGGAGACCGGCCAGCTCAGGTCCGCGACCGCCCCGATGGTCGCGGTCGTCGTCGCCGCGATCGGCTCCACCCTCCTGTACGCCGGAGTGGGCGCCCTGGTCGGCGACACCGCCGCCCGCCATGTCGGCATCGTGAACCTGCTGCTCACCTCCGCGCTGTACGACCTGCTGCTCGCCCCGTTCGTCGTGCCGGTGGTCATGTGGCTGGCCAGACGCGCCGACAACGATCCGCTCGCCGACAGCCAGAGCGGCAACAACGGCGCCGACGTGGCCAGCGGCTGGCTCGCCTCCAGCACCGGCCTGCGCGTCGGCAGCCAGCGCGCGGGCCTGAGGGTCAAGGCCGCCCGCTCACGGGCGGCGCGGGCGGGACGCATCAAGGGGGTCAAGCGACTGTGACCACCGCGCGCAGCACGGACTTCGAGGAGGGGACGGCTTGAGCAACATTCCCGAGACCGGGCGGACCCCCAGGGTCCAGATCCGGCTCATCATCATCCAGGTCCTCGTCTTCTCCCTCCTGCTCACCCTCGGCGGCCGCCTCTGGTACCTCCAGATCCGCAACGGCGACGAGTACACCGCCGAAGCCGCCGGCAACGGCGTCCAGCAAGTCGTCCAGCCCGCCGTCCGCGGCTCGATCCTCGACGCCCGCGGCGTGCCGCTCGCCGACAACGAGACCCGCCTCGTCGTCTCCGCCAGCCGCACCGAGCTGATGAAGATGAAGGACGACGGCAAGGGCGTACTGGCCCGCCTCGCCGGCGTACTCGGCATGAAGCCCAAGGAAGTCGCCGACAAGGTCAGGCTCTGCGACAACGAGACCCCCCAGCCCTGCTGGAACGGCTCGCCCTACCAGCCGATCCCCGTCACCGACGAGGCCACCACCAAGCAGGCCCTCCAGATCCGCGAGCGCGCCGAGGACTTCCCCGGCATCACCGCCGAACCGACGGCCGTACGCCGCTACACCGCGCCCGGCAAGGCCAGGACGGCCCAGGTTCTCGGCTACCTGTCGCCGGTCACCGACGAGGAGATCGAGAAGGCGAAGGACGGCCCGTCGCCGTACCTGCGCTCCGACATGGTCGGCCGCTCCGGACTTGAGCGTACGTACGACAAGGAACTGCGCGGCAAGGCCGGCGTCACCCGTTACGAGGTCGACAACCTCGGCCGTGTCATGGGCGAGGCGGAGAACGACCCGACGGTGCCCGGATCCTCCGTCGTCACCAGCATCGACGCCCGGGTCCAGGGCGTCGCCGAGTACGAGCTCCACCAGGCGATGAAAACCGTCCGGAAGGAGAACGACAAGATCACCGGACGCCCGTACGAGGCCGACGCGGGCGCCGTCGTCGTCATGGAGTCCAAGACCGGCCGAGTCGTCGCGATGGCCTCCCAGCCCGACTACGACCCCAACGCCTGGATCGGCGGCATCTCCGGCAAGGAGTACGCCAAGCTCACCGACAAGAAATCCAACTACCCGCTGCTCAACCGGGCCATCCAGGGCCAGGCGCCCGCCGGCTCGGTCTTCAAGGTGGTGTCGGCGAGCGCGGCCGTCCGGGCCGGCTACCCCTTCGACGGCCGCTACAACTGCAGCAGTTCCTACAGCATGGGCAACCGGAGCTTCGCGAACTTCGAGTCCAAGGGGCACGGCCCCATCTCCCTCGGGGACGCCCTCAAGTTCTCCTGCAACACCGTCTTCTACCGTCTCGGCCACCAGGAGTGGCAGCGCGACGGCGGAATAAAGCCGAAGAAGAACGCCCACGACTGGTTCTACCGGACCGCCCATGACTTCGGATTCGGCGCCGAAACCGGCATCGACCTGCCGAACGAGGTCAAGGGCCGTATCCCCGACCGCCAGTGGAAGCAGAACTTCTGGGCAGCCAACAAGGACGCCTGGTGCAAGCAGGGTAAGAAGGGTGGCAGCTACGTCGAGCAGATCGCCTACGAGAGCTGCCTCGAAGGCAATCAGCTGAAGGCGTTCGACAGCATCAACTTCGCCATCGGCCAGGGCGACGTCCTCATCACCCCCATCCAGTTGGCCACCGCCTACGCCGCCATCAGCAACGGCGGCACCCTTTACAACCCCACCCTCGGCAAGGCCGTGATCAGCCCCGACGGCAAGAAGATCCAGGAGATCAAGCCCAGGCCCCGCGGCAAGCTGCCGGTCGACGCCCAGACCATCAGCGACCTCGACAAGGGCCTGCGCTCCGTCGTCGAGCCCGGCGGCACCGCCGCCTGGCGGTTCGGCGGCTGGCCGCAGGACAAGATCCCGATGCGGGCCAAGACCGGCACCGCCCAGGTCTACGGCAAGCAGACCACCTCGTGGTTCGCCACCTACACCGACGACTACACGATCGTCATGACGATCTCTCAGGGTGGTACGGGCTCCGGCGCCTCAGGGCCGGCCGTACGCAACATCTACGACGCGCTCTACGGCGTCAGCGACGAGGGCGACATCAACCCGAAGAAGGCCCTGCTCCCCAAGCCGCAGAAGGAGCTTCCGAAGATCGGCAGGGACGGCTCCATCGACGCCCCGGAGATCCGGCCGTACGTACCCGAGAAGCCCAAGGACCCGGCTGCGGACAAGCAGATCGCGATCGGCAGGAGTGGCGACTGATGGCCGGCCCGCACGGTTTCTCCGTCCAGCGGTACGCCCCCGAGCGCGGCACCCTCGCCAAGCTCACCGCCCGCGACTCCGTGGTGCGCCGGCTCGACTGGCCGCTGCTCTGGGCGTCGCTCGCGCTGTCGGTCATCGGGGCGCTGCTGGTCTGGTCCGCGACCCGTACGCGCGACCAGCTCAACCAGGGCGACCCGGAGTACTTCCTCTGGCGCCACATCGTGAACACCGGCATCGGCCTCGTGCTGATGATCGGCACGATCTGGCTGGGGCACCGCACCCTGCGCGGCGCGGTCCCCGTGCTCTACGGACTGTCGGTGGTGCTCGTCCTGCTCGTCCTCACACCACTCGGCGCGACCATCAACGGTGCGCACGCGTGGATCGTGCTCGGCGGCGGGTTCTCCCTCCAGCCCTCCGAGTTCACCAAGATCACCATCATCCTGATCATGGCGATGCTGCTCGCCGCCCGCGTCGACGCGGGCGATCAGGAGCATCCCGACCACCCCACCGTCGTCAAGGCCCTGTGCCTCGCCGTCGTACCGATCGTCGTCATCATGCTGATGCCCGACCTCGGCTCGGTCATGGTCATAGCGGTGATCATCCTCGGGGTGCTGCTCACCTCCGGGGCGTCCAACCGCTGGGTCCTCGGCCTCATCGGCACCGGAGCCATCGGCGCCGTCGTGGTCTGGCAGATCGGTCTGCTCGACGAGTACCAGATCAACCGCTTCGCCGCGTTCGCCAACCCCGAACTCGACCCGGCCGGCGTCGGCTACAACACCAACCAGGCGCGCATCGCGATCGGCTCCGGCGGCCTCACCGGCACCGGCCTCTTCAAGGGCAGCCAGACGACCGGGCAGTTCGTACCCGAGCAGCAGACCGACTTCGTCTTCACCGTCGCGGGTGAGGAACTCGGCTTCCTGGGCGCCGGACTGGTCCTGCTGCTGCTCGGCGTGGTCCTGTGGCGGGCCTGCCGCATCGCCCGCGAGACGACCGAGCTGTACGGCACGATCGTGGCCGGCGGCATCATCGCCTGGTTCGCGTTCCAGTCGTTCGAGAACATCGGGATGACGCTCGGCATCATGCCGGTGGCGGGCCTGCCGCTGCCGTTCGTGTCGTACGGCGGGTCGTCGATGTTCGCGGTCTGGGTCGCGATCGGGCTGCTCCAGTCGATCAGGGTGCAGCGGCCGATGTCGGCATAGCCAGTGCACCTGCCCAGGAGCCGCGATCGCGTCTAGATTCGGTGCATGGCGGACACGAAGCGCGAGACAGAGCGGAAGTACGAAGCCTCAGCGGATGCCTCGGCGAAGGCCCACGACGAGACCCGGCTGCCCGACCTGACCAAGGTGGCCGGCGTCTCGACCGTACGGGACGAGGGTGTCGCGGAACTCGACGCCGTTTACTACGACACTGCCGACCTGCGGCTCGCCGCCGACTCCATCACGCTGCGCCGCCGCACCGGCGGCGCCGACGCCGGCTGGCACCTCAAGCTCCCGGTCTCCCCGGACGTACGCGACGAGATCCGCGAGCCGCTGACGGACGATCCGCCAACCGCTCTGGTCGCCCTGACGCGGTCCCGGACCCGCGCGGAGCCAGTCGTTCCCGTCGTACGGCTGCGCAGTGTGCGCGACGTACGCCACCTCCTGGACGCCCGCGGCGAACTGCTCGCCGAGGTCAGCGTCGACACCGTCACCGCACAGCGGCTCGGTGTCCCGGCCTCCGGCGCCACCACCCACTGGACCGAGATCGAGGTCGAGCTCGCCGACAAGGGTGACCCGGCCTTCCTCGACGCGGTCGGGAAGAAACTCCGCAAGGCCGGCCTGCGCCCGTCCACGTCGGCGTCCAAGCTGGCCAGGGCCCTGAAGGACACGGCACCGTCGTGGCAGAAGCCCGAGAAGGACAGGCCGGCCCCACCCGCTTCCGGGACCGCGGGCGACCACGTCCTCGCGTACCTGCGCGAGCAGTACGAATCCCTGGTGGCACACGACGCGGCCGTACGGCGCGACCTGCCCGACTCGGTCCACCAGATGCGCGTCGCCACCCGCCGGCTGCGCAGCGCCTTCCGCACCTACCGGAAGGTCCTGGACCGGACAGTCACCGACCCGGTCGCAGCCGAGCTGAAGTGGCTGGCACGGGAACTGGGCGTGGACCGCGACCAGGAGGTGCTGGACGCCCGGCTCCGCGCCCGGATCGACGACGTATCCGAGACGCTCCTCATGGGCCCGGTACGAGGACGGCTGCGCGTCTGGTCCGTGGCCGGCCGGGAGAGCTCGCGCGCCAAGACCCTCGCGGCGCTCGACAGCCGGCGGTACCTGGACCTCCTCGCCACGCTGCACGCCCTGCTGGCCGACCCGCCGCTGCGCCGAGCCGCGTCGAGGCCCGCCGCCGGGGTCCTGCCCAGGGCGGTCCGCAAGGACTACGGCCGGCTGGCCCAGCGCATGGAGGCGGCCCTTTCGCTGCCCCCGGTGACGAGCGGGACCGGGCCCTGCACAGCGCCCGCAAGGCCGCCAAGCGCACCCGTTACGCCGCCGACGCCGCCCGGCCCGCCCTCGGGAAGCCCGCCAAGCGGTTCTCGAAGCGGGTGAAGGCCGTCCAGTCCGCGCTGGGCGCGCACCAGGACAGCGTGGTGGCGCGGGAGACCCTGCGGACTCTGGGCGCCCAGGCCCACGCGGCGGGCGAGACGGCGTTCACCTGGGGCCTGCTGTACGGGCGGGAGGAAGCCGCCGCCGAGGCCGGGCAAAGCGAGCTGCCGCGGGTGTGGAAGCCGGCCACGGCCGGGAAATTGCGGGCGGATCTGGGCGGCTGAGGGCCGGGGTACGCTTGATGGTCACCCCTGCCAGCTCATGAGAGACACACGATGCCTGTCGAGTCGGTCTTCCCACGCCTGGAAGCGCTTCTCCCGCATGTCCAGAAGCCGATCCAGTACGTCGGCGGCGAACTCAACTCCACCGTCAAGGACTGGGACGCCACGGACGTGCGGTGGGCGCTCATGTACCCCGACGCGTACGAGGTCGGGCTGCCCAACCAGGGCGTCATGATCCTTTACGAGGTACTCAACGAGCGTGAGGGAGTCCTGGCCGAGCGCACGTACAGCGTGTGGCCGGACCTCGAAGCGCTCATGCGCGAGCACGAGGTCCCGCAGTTCACGGTGGACGCGCACCGGCCCGTCAAGGCGTTCGACGTCTTCGGGCTCAGCTTCTCCACCGAGCTCGGCTACACCAACATGCTCACCGCCCTGGACCTGGCGGGCATCCCGCTGGAGTCCAAGGACCGTACGCTCGACGACCCGATCGTCCTCGCGGGCGGGCACGCCGCCTTCAACCCCGAGCCGATCGCGGACTTCATCGACTGCGCGGTGATCGGTGACGGCGAGCAGGCCGTCCTGGAGATCACCGAGATCATCCGCGCCTGGAAGGCCGAGGGCCGTCCCGGCGGGCGTGACGAGGTGCTCTTCCGGCTGAGCAAGACCGGTGGCGTGTACGTGCCCCGGTTCTACGACGTCGAGTACCTGCCCGACGGCCGCATCAGCCGCGTCGTCCCCAACAGGTCCGGCGTGCCGTGGCGCGTGTCCAAGCACACCGTCATGGACCTCGACGAGTGGCCCTACCCGAAGCAGCCGCTGGTCCCGCTCGCCGAGACCGTCCACGAGCGGATGTCCGTCGAGATCTTCCGCGGCTGCACCCGCGGCTGCCGTTTCTGCCAGGCCGGCATGATCACGCGCCCCGTGCGGGAGCGAAGCATCACCGGCATCGGCGACATGGTGGAGAAGGGTCTCAAGGCGACCGGCTTCGAGGAGGTCGGCCTGCTGTCGCTGTCCTCGGCCGACCACACCGAGATCGCGGACGTCGCCAAGGGCCTCGCGGACCGGTACGAGGAAGACAAGATCGGTCTCTCGCTGCCGTCGACCCGCGTGGACGCGTTCAACATCGACCTCGCCAACGAGCTGACCAGGAACGGCCGCAGGTCCGGCCTGACCTTCGCCCCCGAGGGCGGTTCGGAGCGTATCCGCAAGGTCATCAACAAGATGGTCTCGGAAGAGGACCTCATCCGGACGGTCTCGACGGCGTACGGCAACGGCTGGCGTCAGGTGAAGCTGTACTTCATGTGCGGCCTGCCCACCGAGACCGACGAGGACGTTCTCCAGATCGGTGACATGGCCGTCAAGGTCATCGCCGAGGGCCGCAAGGTGTCGGGGCAGAACGACATCCGCTGCACGGTCTCCATCGGCGGCTTCGTGCCCAAGCCGCACACCCCCTTCCAGTGGGCCCCACAGCTCTCCGCCGAGGAGACGGACGCCCGCCTGGAGAAGCTGCGCGACAAGATCCGTGGCGACAAGAAGTACGGCCGTTCCATCGGCTTCCGCTACCACGACGGCAAGCCCGGCATCGTCGAGGGACTCCTCTCGCGCGGCGACCGGCGCATCGGCTCCGTCATCCGCGCGGTCTACGAGGGCGGCGGCCGCTTCGACGGCTGGCGCGAGTACTTCAGTTACGACCGGTGGATGGACGCCGCGGCGAAGACGCTGCCGGACTTCGGTGTGGACGTCGACTGGTACACCACGCGTGAGCGTACGTACGAGGAGGTCCTGCCCTGGGACCACCTGGACTCCGGTCTCGACAAGGACTGGCTCTGGGAGGACTGGCAGGACTCGCTCGACGAGACCGAGGTCGAGGACTGCCGCTGGACGCCGTGCTTCGACTGCGGTGTCTGCCCGCAGATGGACACGCAGATCCAGATCGGCCCGACGGGCAAGAAGCTGCTGCCGCTGACGGTGGTCAAGTAGCGGGGACGCACGTCCAAGGCCCGGCCGGGGAAAGCTTCTTGGCCGGGCCTTCGTGCGTTACGGATCAGCATCGGGCTCCGATTCTGGATCCGGACGGCGGGCTGACGCGTCTATCCGGGCATGGACTTCGAAAAGCAGCCGCAGCCGCCCGCGCCGCGGCGTGAGGTGCCGCAGGCGGAGGGCTGTCTGACCGCCGTCATCAGGATTCCGGTGCGCATCGTCGTGCTGGTCCTGGTGGTTCCCGTGCGGATGGTGTGGGACCTGCTCGCCGTCTGCGGGAAAGCGGTCGGCCGCGCGCTCGGCGCGGTCTGCCAACTGCTGGTCGTGACACCGCTGGTGTGGTTGTACCGCAAGGTCGTCGTCCCCGTCGCCAAGGCGCTCGGGTACGTCGCGCACGCCCTGCTCGTGATGCCCTGGGTGCTGCTGTGGAAGTACGTCGTGGTGCCCGTCGTCCGGTACGGGATCGTGGCACCGGCGGTGTGGCTGTACCGGCAGGTGCTGACCCCGGTCGGGCACGGACTCGCCTGGCTCGGGCACACCGTCGGGCACGCGCTCGCGGTCGCCGCGCGTGCCGTGGGCACGGCAGTGGCCTGGTTGGTCAGGGTGCTCGTCGTGGTGCCGGTGGTGTGGCTGTACGAGAACGTCCTCACCCCGGTCGGGCGCGTGCTCGCGTGGCTGGGCAAGGCGGTGTTCGTGTGGCCCTGGGTGGCGCTGTGGCGATACGTGCTCGCGCCGCTGGGCCGGGGCATCGCCTGGCTGGCCGCCGGTCTCGGGCGCGCGCTGGCCTGGTGCGTCATGACGGTCCTGGTGACGCCCGTCGCGTGGCTCTGGCGCGCGGTGCTGGTGCCGGCCGGGCGCGAGACCGCTGCCGCGTTCGGGCACGCCTGGCGCATCGCCGGGTACATCTCGCGGGCCGTCGGGCGCGCGCTGAAGTGGCTCGGGTGGAATCTGGTGGGCAGGCCGGTGCGCTGGGTGTGGCTCGGTGTGTGTACGCCGGTGGGGCACTGGGTGCGCGACACGCTCTGGGCGCCGGTGAAGCGGGCGGGCCTCGAAGCCGGCCGGGCGGCGCGCGGGGCGCTGCGCAGCGCGCGCGAAACCGTGCGCCAGGCCCGGCGCGACGCGTGGCGCGCCCTCGTCGGGGGCCCTGCGGACACCGGGCCGGCGGCGGGGCCCGGTGCGGGTCCGGCCGAGGCCGTGGAACCGGTGCGGACTCCTGCGCGTACTCTGGGTAGTAAGACCACTGCCCCCAGCGCGGCACCCGCGTCCGAGATCTCCCTGCTTGGCGGAAGCACAGCCAGGCAGGGGTGAGCCGGCCGCCGGGACGCGAGGGGGCGACCCCCACGCCGGAAGGGTGACGCGCGGACAGCGCGCCGCCCCGCACGAGGAGAAGAACCACTGGGCAAGCGACAGCCCGAAGGCCCGCCGCCCGCACCGGCGGTGCAGCGCATCCGACTGCGCTACACCAAGCGCGGCCGCCTCCGGTTCACCAGCCACCGTGACTTCCAGCGCGCTTTCGAGCGGGCGCTGCGACGCGCCGACGTACCCATGGCGTACTCGGCGGGTTTCACCCCGCACCCGAAGGTCTCGTACGCCAATGCCGCACCCACCGGTACGGGCAGCGAGGCCGAGTACCTGGAGATCGCACTGACCGCCACGCGCGACGCCGACGAGCTGCGCGAGCTGCTCGACGAGTCGCTCCCGGACGGGCTCGACATCACGGACGCGGTCGAAGCCCGCACGTCGGGTCTCGCCGACCGGCTGCAGGCTTCCGTATGGGAGATGCGCCTCGACGGTGTCGCTCCCGAAGACGCGGAGAAGGCCGTCGAAGCCTTCCTCGCCGCTGAGAGCGTCGAGGTCCAGCGCCGTACCAAGAACGGCATGCGGTCCTTCGACGCCCGCAGCGCCGTCGCAGATCTCCAGGCCGTTCGTCCACCGTCCGATAGGCCGGACGACAAGCCCTGTGCGATACTGCGGCTGGTTGTTCGGCATTTGACACCCGCCGTACGACCCGACGACGTCCTGTCCGGTCTCCGAGCTGTGGCCGACCTGGCGCCGCCGGTCCCCGCAGCGGTGACCAGGCTGGCGCAGGGGCTCTTCGACGAGGAGTCCGGCACGGTGACCGACCCGCTCGCGCCCGACCGCGAGGCAGTCACGGCCGCCCCACCCACGGCCGCCGGACTGACCGCCGCGAAGGCGCCGGAAGGTGCAGGTTCCGCGTAGGGCGGTCGTCGTAGCGCAGCCCTGGTACTCGGGAGCCACCTGGGTCGGGCCGCGTACTGACCAGAAGACTTTCGCCAGGCCGTGCGCATACCGCGTACGGAACCGGCGAGCTAGACAACAGCTCCCGTGCGGCGCCCGCGCCCCGGACGGCGGTACCGCGCTCATCGCGCGGACCGGACCGGACCGGAATCAGGTGTGGCGCCCGGGAGCGTGACGGGAGAACCGCCCGCATGCTTGAGCCGAACGATTCCACTGAGCCCTCGGCAGGTACCGCGCGTACCACCGGGGACAACGACAACAACTCGCCCAGCGACACGCTGCCGCCGCGCCGCCGGCGCCGTGCTGCCTCGCGCCCTGCCGGTCCGCCGGCCGGTGACGCCAAGGCCGTAGTGACCGCCGAGACTGCAGAGGCCGCGGCTCCGGCCATACCGGCCGGAGAGGGTGCCGCCGTGAGCGAGCCCGCACAGAGCACAGAGTCCGCACCGCCCGCGGAGAGCGCCGAGGCCGCTCCGCCGGCCCGTACGCGCCGCCGCGCCACCCGTAAGGCGACCGCGCCCGCCGGTGCGCCGAAGCCCGCCGAGGCCGAGGCCGCCGCGGAGGCACAGGCCCCTGCGGCTCCCGAAGCCCCTGCCCCGGCCGCCCCGGTAGCCGACGAGGCTGCCGAAGAGGCGCCGCGTGGGCGTGGCCGTCGTCGTGCGACCCGTAAGGCGACCGCGCCTGCCGGTGCGCCGAAGCCCGCCGAGGCCGAAGCCGTGGCCGAAGAGGCGCCTGCCGCCGCCGAGCCCGCCCCCGCGGAGCCCGTGGCCGAGCAGGCCGAAGAGGCGCCCCGTGGCCGTACGCCGCGCCGTCGCGCGGGTCGTAAGGCCGCCGACGAGGCCGCCGCCGCTGAGGTGGCTGCCCCGAAGCCCGCCGCCGCTGCCGCCGAGGAGCCGGCGCGTTCGCGCCGCCGTGCGACGCGGCCCGCCGTGGCCGTGTTCCAGGCCCCGGTCTTCACCGAGCCGATGTTCCAGACCCCCGAGACGGCCGCCGCTGCCGCCGCCGCCCGGGTCAATGAGCCGGACTTCATCGAGGACGTGGAAGAGGAAGAGGAGGCGGAGGAGACCGTCACCATCGAGGCCCCTCCCGCGCCGCAGGCCGCACCCCGCGGCCGCCGTCGCCGTCGCCGCGGTGAGCCCGCCGAGGACGAGCGCGCGGAGCGTGCCGAGCGGCCCGAGCGCGCCGTCGAGCCCGCGCCGCAGCCCGGGGAGCCGGCCGAGGCCCTTGAGGAAGAGCGCGAGGAAGAGGCGCACGACGAGTCCGAGGAGGCCGAGGACCGCAGGGCGCGCCGCCGTCGCCGCGGTGGCCGTCGCCGCCGCCGTGGCGAGCTCGCCGACACGGAGGAGGCCGAGGAGCAGGAGACCTCCGAGGAGGCCGCCGCCGAGCGGGCCGAGGAGGAGGAAGAGCGCGCCGAGGAGGACGAGGACGACCAGGCGGGTGCGGGTTCCGCGTCCAGCCGTCGTCGCCGCCGTCGTCGCCGTCGCAGTGGTGACGCGGCCGCCGAGGCCGAGGCCAACGGCGTCGACGACCCGGAGCGTACGGTCGTCAAGGTCCGCGAGCCACGGGAACGGCGTGCGAAGGAAGCAGCGGAGCGCGAGCCGGGCACCGGCTTCGACGAGGTCCAGTCCATCAAGGGCTCGACCCGTATGGAGGCGAAGAAGCAGCGCCGCCGTGAGGGCCGTGAGCAGGGCCGCCGTCGCGTCCCGATCATCACCGAGGCCGAGTTCCTGGCGCGCCGCGAGGCCGTCGAGCGCGTGATGGTCGTCCGCCAGAACGGCGACCGCACCCAGATCGGCGTGCTCGAGGACAACATCCTCGTCGAGCACTACGTCAACAAGGAGCAGTCGACCTCGTACGTCGGCAACGTCTACCTGGGCAAGGTCCAGAACGTACTGCCGTCGATGGAGGCCGCCTTCGTCGACATCGGCAAGGGCCGCAACGCGGTCCTGTACGCCGGTGAGGTGAACTTCGACGCGCTGGGCATGGGCCACGGCCCCCGCCGCATCGAGTCGGCCCTCAAGTCCGGCCAGTCGGTCCTCGTGCAGGTCACGAAGGACCCGATCGGCCACAAGGGCGCCCGCCTCACCAGCCAGGTCTCGCTGCCCGGCCGCTACCTGGTCTACGTGCCCGAGGGCTCGATGACCGGCATCAGCCGCAAGCTGCCCGACACCGAGCGCGCGCGTCTGAAGACCATCCTCAAGAAGATCGTTCCCGAGGACGCGGGCGTCATCGTGCGCACCGCAGCCGAGGGTGCGAGCGAGGACGAGCTGCGCCGCGACGTCGAGCGCCTGCAGCAGCAGTGGGAAGACATCGTCAAGAAGTCGAAGAGCAGCGGCGCGACCAGCGGTCCGACGCTCCTCTACGGCGAGCCGGACATGACCGTCCGCGTCGTGCGCGACATCTTCAACGAGGACTTCTCGAAGGTCATCGTCAGCGGTGACGAGGCGTGGCAGACCATCCACGGTTACGTCAACCACGTCGCCCCGGACCTGACGGACCGGCTGTCGCGCTGGACGTCGGAGGTAGACGTCTTCGCGACGTACCGGATCGACGAGCAGCTGATGAAGGCGCTGGACCGCAAGGTCTACCTGCCGAGCGGCGGTTCGCTCGTCATCGACAAGACCGAGGCGATGATCGTCGTCGACGTCAACACCGGCAAGTTCACCGGTCAGGGCGGCAACCTCGAAGAGACCGTGACCAGGAACAACCTGGAGGCGGCCGAGGAGATCGTGCGTCAGCTGCGGCTGCGCGACCTGGGCGGCATCGTGGTCATCGACTTCATCGACATGGTCCTGGAGTCGAACCGCGATCTGGTGCTGCGGCGCCTGCTGGAGTGCCTGGGACGCGACCGTACGAAGCACCAGGTCGCCGAGGTCACGTCGCTGGGCCTGGTCCAGATGACGCGCAAGCGGGTGGGCCAGGGTCTCCTTGAGTCCTTCTCCGAGACCTGCGTCCACTGCAACGGCCGTGGCGTGATCGTGCACATGGAGCAGCCGACCGCCGCCGGTGGCGGTGGCAAGCGCGCGAAGAAGCGCGGCCGTGGCGCCGAGGCCGAGCACGAGCACGTGGAGCCGGTCGAGATCGAGGCCGAAGCCGAGGTGGAGACCGAGGCCGAGCTCGCCGCCGAGGTGGCCGCGCCGGTGGCGCTTCCCGAGCCCCCCGCGGCGGAGCCGCTGTCGGACGCCTTCGTGCCGGACGAGGAGCTGTACAGCAGCGCCGCTGAGGCCGAGGCGGCTGCGGGTCGTGGGCGTTCGCGCCGTCGTGCGTCGCGCAAGGCGACGGCCCCGGCCGGCGCGCCGAAGGCGGCGGAGCCGGCCGCCGTTGCGGAGCCTGAGCCTGAGCCTGCGGCAGAGCCCGTGGTCGAGCCCGCGCCCGAGCCCGTCGTGCAGGAGGCTGCCCCGGCCCGTACGCGGCGCCGTGCGACGCGTAAGGCGACGGCTCCGGCCGGTGCGCCGAAGACCGCCGAGGCCCCCGTGGCCGAGGAGGTCCTGGTTGTTGCTCCGGCTCCCGTGGTGGAGGAGCCCAAGGCCGCTGAGTCGGTGACCGAGGCTCCGGCCGAGGAGCCCGCAGCGGCGGCTCCGCCGCGTGCGCGTCGTCGTGCGACGCGCAAGGCCTCCGCCCCGGCGGGATCGCCCAAGGGCGCCGAAGAGGCGGCCGTGCTGGTCGTCGAGGCACCGGTGACCGGCAAGGGCGCCGGGGCCGGTGCTGAAGCCGGTACCGAGGCCGAGGCCGAGGCCGCGGCTCCGGCCAAGAAGGCGGCTCGCAAGACGGCCGCCAAGAAGGCACCCGCGAAGAAGGCGGCGGCCAAGAAGACGGCAGCCAAGAAGACGACGGCGAAGAAGACGACGGCCAAGAAGGCGTCGGCTTCGAAGAAGACCTCGGCCGCGGAGCAGCAGTCGCAGTCGGCGGTCTCTGCCCCCACCGAGGACTGACCTCAGGGACGCGCCGCACAACGCCCGAGGGCCGCCCCCCGTCACGGGGGGCGGCCCTCGGGCGTTGGCGACGGCGTCAGCGCTTCAGACGCCCCGCCAGGGCCTTGCCCACCCGGACCCGGTCGACGCGCACGGTGAACCGCTCACTGCCGGGGGCCGGCACGGCGTACCAGGGCAGGCCGAACCGTCGCCACCGGCCGGCCGCCATGCCCCGGCGTGCCGGTACGGTCACGAGCCAGGAGGCGCCGCCCGCCCCGGCCAGCAGCAGGGACGCCGTCCAGGTGCCTGCCGCGAGGCCGGAGAGGGGAACGTACGCGGTGAAACCCTTGTCGCCGCGGCGGGTCACGGGGAAGTCGGTGAACCCGCCGTCCTCGTTGCCCAGGCGCACGCTCAGCGCGTCGAGCGGCAGCGTGGCCAGCTTCCAGGAGCCGGTGATCTCCAGTGTCGCGGCGTCGGTCTTCGACCAGGCGACGTCGTCGACGCGGAGCTTGTCGCTGACGAGGTGCTTGTTCTCGCCGACGTCGACGGTCAGGTTGCTGTACGGCTTGGTGAAGTAGAGAGCGACGGCCATGGTGTCGTCGCCCCGGCCCACGACATGCGTGGCCGGTCTGGCGTCGACCTCGGGGAGACGCTGGTGGCCGAACCGGATTTCGCGGGTGACGCCGTCGGTGTCGAGTGCGACGAAGACGTCCCACAGCCCGCGCGGCAGCCGCTCACCACCGGCGACGGTGCTGAGGTCGGCGGTCACGGAGAAGCCCGCGCCGGTGTAGGAGTACGCCCCGCCGTCCTCGTCCGCGCCGAGCCCGTCCACCGCCCTGGGCTGTGCCGGTACGCGGTGCTCGGCCTTGCTGTCCCGCTCGCGCAGCACCAGCTCGGCGCCGGGGCGCAGGCCCGGCACGCGGCGCAGATAGGCGTGGCCGGTCAGGGTCAGCCGGGTGCCTTCGAGGGACACGGAGTCGAGCCGGTGCCGCGCCTGGAGCTCGCGGGTGATGTCGTAGCAGTCGTCGGGGATGCCGGCCTCGGGGTCGCGGAAGAACGGCAGACGGGCGTACGCCCGGCCGTCCTCCACCAGGATCTCGGGGGAGGTGCCGGCGGCCCGGTGGGCCTTGTCCGCGCGTTCCAGCACGAGCAGTTCGTCGAGCAGGCCGCGCAGGACCAGCTCCGAGCGCAGGCGGGTGATGGCGTTGACGCGGGTCCTGAGCGAGTCGGGGTACGAGCCCGTCAGCATCTCGCGCAGTTCACCGAGGTGCTTCTCCTGCACCGCCCGATCGGTCTCGCGCTCGAGGTGCAGCAGCGCGTGGTACATGTCGATCGTCAGGTGGCGGTGCATCAGTACGTCGCGGTCGGGCCCCGGGGGGACGTTCTCCTCGACCAGGTCGATCATCATCCGCAGCGCGCGGATGCGCTGGCCCGCGCCGTGCGTGGTGACGGTGATGTTCTGGCCGTCGTCGCGCCTGACGATGAAGAGGCACTCGTAGTCGGCGACGACGGAGATGCCGTCGGCGCGCAGATAGGCGAGGGCGGTGAAGAGCTGGTCCTCGCACACCTTGTAGCCGGTGGGGAAGCGCAGTCCGTGACGCTCGACGAAGTCGCGGCGGAACAGCTTGAGCGGGTTGAGCGCCCAGTACACCCGGGAGTTGAAGACATCGGTGCGCGGCTGGTTGCGTACGAACATGGAGGCGGGCGCGCCGCGTCCGTTGACACCGACCATCTTGCCGAGCACGACATCGGTCCGGTTGGTCTCGGCAGCCGCGAGCATCCGCTCCAGGGTCTCTTCGCCGAGGTAGTCGTCCGCGTCGAGGAAGAAGACGTACCGGCCCTTCGCGCGGTCGAGTCCCACATTGCGCGGGGCGGAGGGGCCGCCGGAGTTCTCCTGGTGGACGACCTGGAAGAGTCCCGGGTAGTCGGCGGCGAACCGCTCCAGCTCTTCACCCGTGGTGTCGGTGGAGCCGTCATTGACCGTGATGATCTCCATGCGGTCGTGTCCGATCGTCTGCCCGACGACCGACGCGAGGGTCCGCGACAGATAAGGCATGGCGTTGTACGCACCGATGATCACGGATATGTCTGGGGTGGTCACTCGTTGTTCCCGTTTCGTGCGGCTCGGTGAGCTGTGCCGCGATCGCGGGAAGCGTCGGCCGCCGTGGTCGGCCCTTGCGGGATCTGTGGATGCGAGGCGTGCTGTACGTGAAGGTACTGCACGTGTGGGAGAAGCGAAGGACCGAACTGACCTTCGGTGGTGGTGTGTTTGTCTCCGGCGCCGCAGACGCCATGCCGTGACAATCTTGCGTCTTCGCGGGGCGGGTGGGGTGCGACGGGGCCGGTTTGACCCCTCAACTCAGGGCCCGTACTCTTGACCGTCGGCGTGTTTTTGTGCACGCCATCTCCTGAGCACCTCCCTTCCGGCACTCCTTCGGGGAGCCGTTAGAGGCCGCTCGTCCATTCGGATTCGTCGCGGGCCTCACGGCCCGTGCGAGCGGCTGGCATCAGGGGTCCCGTCCCGAGCGAAAGAGAGATCAGCGTGTACGCCATCGTGCGCAGCGGTGGTCGCCAGCACAAGGTTGCTGTCGACGACATCGTTGAGGTTGACAAGATTCCCACGGCCAAGGTTGGCGACACGGTCGAGCTCTCGACCCTGCTCGTGGTCGACGGCGACTCCGTCACCAGCGACCCGTGGGTCCTGGCCGGCATCAAGGTCACCGCCGAGGTCGTGGACCACCACAAGGGTGCCAAGATCGACATCCTTCGGTACAAGAACAAGACCGGCTACCGCCGTCGCCAGGGTCACCGCCAGCAGTACACGGCGATCAAGGTCACCGGTATCCCCACGGCTGCGAAGTAAAGGGACTGAGACATGGCACACAAGAAGGGCGCATCGTCCACTCGGAACGGTCGCGATTCCAATGCCCAGCGGCTCGGCGTGAAGCGCTTCGGCGGTCAGGCCGTCAACGCCGGTGAGATCCTGGTCCGCCAGCGCGGCACCCACTTCCACCCGGGCTCGGGCGTCGGCCGTGGCGGCGACGACACGCTGTTCGCACTCGCCGCCGGTGCGGTCGAGTTCGGCACGCACCGTGGCCGCAAGGTTGTGAACATCGTTCCGATCGCCGAGTAATTCCGGCTTTCGTCGAGCGGTACACACAGCACTTTCCGAGGGCGGACGCTCTTTCCCGGGGAACGGGGAAGCGCGGCCGCCCTTGGCGTGTTACGTATGTAGACATTTCCGTATGTACTGGAGGACCCACCCATGACCACCTTCGTGGACCGCGTCGAACTGCATGTCGCCGCGGGTAACGGAGGCCACGGCTGCGCCTCCGTACACCGTGAGAAGTTCAAGCCGCTCGGCGGTCCGGACGGCGGTAACGGCGGGCGTGGCGGCGACGTCACCCTCGTCGTCGACCAGTCCGTGACCACGCTGCTGGACTACCACCACAGCCCCCACCGCAAGGCCACGAACGGCCAGCCGGGTGCGGGCGACAACCGCTCCGGCAAGGACGGCCAGGACCTGATCCTGCCCGTTCCCGACGGCACGGTCGTCATGGACAAGGACGGCAACGTCCTGGCCGACATGGTCGGCCACGGCACGACGTACGTCGCCGGTGAGGGCGGCCGCGGCGGCCTCGGCAACGCGGCGCTGGCCTCGGCCCGCCGCAAGGCGCCGGGCTTCGCGCTGCTCGGTGAGCCGGGCAAGGGCGGCGACATCGTCCTGGAGCTCAAGACCGTCGCCGATGTGGCGCTGGTCGGTTACCCGAGCGCCGGCAAGTCCTCGCTGATCTCGGTGCTGAGCGCGGCCAAGCCGAAGATCGCGGACTACCCGTTCACCACGCTCGTCCCGAACCTCGGTGTCGTCACGGCGGGTTCGACCGTCTACACGATCGCCGACGTCCCCGGCCTGATCCCCGGCGCGAGCCAGGGCCGTGGCCTGGGCCTGGAGTTCCTGCGGCACGTCGAGCGCTGCTCGGTGCTCGTGCACGTACTGGACACGGCGACGCTGGAGTCCGACCGTGACCCGCTGACCGACCTCGACGTCATCGAGGAGGAGCTGGCGCAGTACGGCGGTCTGGGCGACCGGCCGCGTGTGGTGGTCCTCAACAAGATCGACATTCCGGACGGCAAGGAACTCGCGGAGATGATCCGCCCGGACCTGGAGGCGCGTGGTTACCGCGTCTACGAGGTGTCGGCGGTCGCGCACATCGGCCTCAAGGAGCTGTCCTTCGCGCTGGCCGAGGTCGTCTCCAAGGCGCGCGCCGCGAAGCCCAAGGAGGAGTCGACCCGTGTCGTCATCCGCCCGAAGGCCGTCGACGACGCGGGCTTCACGATCACCGAGGAGGACGGCGTCTACCGCGTGCGCGGCGAGAAGCCCGAGCGCTGGGTGCGTCAGACCGACTTCAGCAACGACGAGGCCGTGGGCTACCTCGCGGACCGCCTCAGCCGCCTCGGCGTCGAGGACAAGCTGATGAAGGCCGGAGCCCGTGCGGGTGACGCGGTCGCGATCGGCCCCGAGGAGAACGCGGTCGTCTTCGACTGGGAGCCGACGATGATGGCGGGCGCGGAGATGCTCGGCCGCCGTGGCGAGGACCACCGCCTGGAGGCCCCGCGTCCGGCGGCGACCCGCCGCAAGGACCGCGAGGCCCAGCGCGACGACTCGCAGCGCGAGTACGACGAGTTCGACCCCTTCTAGGCCGGACACCACTCCCTGTGGCATCGCTCACCCCGGGGGTGTGAACCCTCACTCCCTCCGGGACGTGCCGCCGGTCGCCGTGCGGGCCCAAGTGTCCGGTCCCGCACGGCGATTGAGCGCGGTGCAGGTTTCGTACAGGTGTCGGCAGAAGGAAGTCCACCTTGCGAGACGGTCACGGAGAGTGCGACCATCACCCTGTCTCCCAGCCCTCGCAAGGTAGGTCGTCTGTGTCTGTGCAGCCCATAGCCAAGCCCCGAACCACAGCAGTAGTGCTCGCCGGTGGTACCGGTCAGCGTGTGGGTCTGTCGATCCCCAAGCAGTTGCTGAAGATCGCAGGCAAGGCGGTCATCGAGCACACGCTGTCGATCTTCGAGCAGGCTGAAGGCATCGACGACATCATCGTTCTCATGGCGCCGGGCTACGTGCCCGACGTCGAGAAGATCGTCGCCAAGGCCGGCCTCGCCAAGGTCACCAAGGTCATCGAGGGCGGTTCGACCCGCAACGAGACCACCGAGCGCGCCATCTCGGCCCTCGGCGAGGGTCTCGCCGAGGGCGAGGACCGCAACGTCCTCTTCCACGACGCGGTACGCCCCCTCCTGTCACAGCGTGTGATCCAGGACTGCGTCGACGCGCTGGAGCGCTACGAGGCGGTCGACGTGGCCATCCCGTCCGCGGACACGATCATCGTGACGCGTACGCACGGCGGCGACGGCGAGTTCATCACCGAGGTCCCGGACCGGTCCCGGCTGCGCCGCGGCCAGACCCCGCAGGCCTTCAAGCTGTCGACGATCCGCAAGGCGTACGAGGTCGCGTCCAGTGACCCGAACTTCCAGGCCACCGACGACTGTTCGGTCGTGCTGAAGTACCTGCCGGACGTGCCGATCTACGTCGTCGCGGGCGACGAGTACAACATGAAGGTGACGCAGCCGGTCGACGTCTTCATCGCCGACAAGCTGTTCCAGCTCGCCTCCACCGCCGCCCCGCAGCAGGCCGACGAGGCCGCGTACCGCGAGCTCCTCGCCGGCAAGACGCTGGTCGTCTTCGGTGGTTCGTACGGCATCGGCGCGGACATCGCGACTCTCGCCGAGAGTTACGGCGCCAAGGTGTACGCACTGGGCCGCTCCACCACCGGTACGCACGTCGAGAACCCCGAGCACGTCGACGACGCCCTGTCGAAGGCGTACTCGGAGACCGGCCGCGTCGACTACGTGATCAACACGGCGGGCGTGCTCCGCATCGGCAAGCTCGCCGAGACGGACAACACGACCATCCAGGAAGCGCTGAACGTCAACTACCTGGCCCCCGTGCAGATCGCCCGCGCCTCGCACAAGTACCTCGCCGAGACCAAGGGCCAGCTGCTGCTCTACACGTCCAGCAGCTACACCCGCGGCCGCGCCGAGTACAGCCTCTACTCCTCCACGAAGGCCGCCATGGTGAACCTCACCCAGGCCCTCGCCGACGAGTGGGCGGCCGACGGCGTGCGCGTCAACTGCGTCAACCCGGAGCGCACGGCGACCCCGATGCGCACCAAGGCGTTCGGTGACGAGCCGGCGGGCTCGCTGCTGTCCTCCGAGGCCGTGGCCCGTACGTCGCTGGACGTGCTGCTCTCGGAGCTCACCGGTCACGTCATCGACGTACGGCAGGTGGACCCGACCCGCGGCGCGTCCGAGGCGTCGGGCTTCGAGCAGGCGCTGGCGGCCGTCCTGGACCGTCAGGAAGATGTGTAATACTGCTTGACAATTAACGATTCGGGCCTCTGTAGTCGCCAAAGCTGCGATTTACAGAGGCCCGACTTCGTGAAACCGGACTTCACAATTCCATTGCACCGTAAATAACCGGCACCCCTCTGGAGCAGGTTCTTCGTGATTTCGACCGCCATCCGCCTGGCCCGCGTGGGCAGCGGGTCCGAACTGGCCGCCGCCGCTGTCATCGGCCTCGGGTATCCGTGCGTCATGCTGGCCGCGCTGATCCCGAACCTCTGGTTCTTCGCGGCCGCTGTCGCCGCGACGTACCTCGCGGACCGGCATCTGCACCGGCGCAACAGCTACCTGATCAACCGTCTCAGCAAGGTCCGGGCCGGCCTCCCGATCCGCTTCCTGGTGCGCCAGTTGCTGCTGATCCTGCTGCTGGCCCGTATGCAGCTCGCCGAGCAGACGATCTTCTACGTGACGATCGCGTCCCTCCTGCTGTTCTACGCACTCCAGGCCCCGCACGGCGCGCTCGTCACGCTGATCCGCCTGCGCCGCAGGATGCCGGTGGTCACCCGAAACATCGACCTCGGCATGCTGAACATCCCGCCGGCCCCGCCCAAGCGGCTGCTGAACCGATCCGCCGAGAAGATGCTGCACCTCGACGTCTTCGCCGTGGCAGGCGTGCTCATCGCGGTCCAGAGCGGAGCGCACGTTGTCGGTTACGCGGGCCTCGCGATCACCCTGGTCCTGGCCGTCGCCTACGTCGCGGTGCTGCTGCCGTACACGCGCCGCGGCCGTCGCGTGCCGCCGGTGGACACCGTCCTGGAGGGCATCGACACCTGGCTGCGCGACTACCGCCCCACCACGGTCCTGTACTTCTCCGGCTCCCGCGAGTCGGCGTACCAGGTCAACATGTGGCTGGAGACGATGAAGCAGCTCGACGGCAGGCCGCTGATCATCCTGCGCGAGCGCCACATCGTGCCGCAGCTCGGCCCCACGTCGGTGCCGGTGATCTGCGTCCCGAGCGCCACACACCTGATGAACATGGACCTGTCCACGGTCCGCGTCGCGCTCTACGCCGCCAACGTCGGCAAGAACATCCACATGCTGCGCGTCCCCACCATGAAGCACGTCTTCATCGGGCACGGCGACAGCGACAAGGTCGCGAGCATCAACCCGTTCAGCAAGGTGTACGACGAGGTGTGGAGCGCGGGCCGGGCCGGCCGCGACCGCTACGCGCTCGCCGACGTCGGCGTCCGCGACGAGGACATCGTCGAGGTGGGCCGCCCGCAGCTCGCCCCGATCCAGACCTGGAGCGGTACGCCGAAGAACCCCGTTCCCACCGTCCTGTACGCCCCCACGTGGGAGGGCTGGGACGACAACCCGGGCAACACCTCGATCCTGCTGGCCGGCGAGAACATCGTCAGGCGCCTGCTGGAGGCCGAGGAGCCGGTCCGGGTGCTCTACAAGCCGCACCCCTTCACCGGGACGCGCAGCCCCAGGGCCAAGGCCGTCCACGCCCGTATCACCGCCATGGTGGAGGCGGCGGCCGCCGAGCGCGCCACCGACCCCCGCTGGGCGAAGGACGCCGCCGCGCTCCGGGCGGAGCAGGCCGCGGCCAAGGCCGAGCTGGCCCGCATCGAGGAGCGCCTCGGCGAGCTGGGCGCCACGGGCAAGGGCGCGCCCAAGAGCGGCAAGGACGAGGCGGAGACGTCCCGCGACGCTCTGCCCGATCCGGCGCGCGAGGCCGAGTTGGCGAAGCTCAGGGACGAGTGGAACGACGCGTACTGGCGCTCGTTCGGGTGGTGGGAGCACCGGGTCATCACCGGCGCCGAGCCGCGCCTGTACGACTGCTTCAACGAGTCGGACGGTATGGTCTCCGACATCTCCAGCGTGGTGTCGGACTTCATCGCGAGCGGCAAGCCGTACGCCGTGACCGACTCCGCGGAGCTGGGTGTCGAGGAGTTCAAGCAGCAGAACACCGCCGTACGCGCCGCCGTGATCCTCAACAACCGGGCGGAGCCGCTCGGTGAGCTGCTCGCCGCCATCCGGGGCGGCGAGAGCGCCGACCCGCTGGCAGAGGCGCGGCGCGAGCTGAAGGCGTACCTGCTGGGCCCCGACGAGCCCGCGTCCATCGTGCAGTTCAACGACGCCGTACGGGCCCTGGCGGCCAAGTCCGAGGCCCGCAACCAGGGGGTGGCCCAGCGCACCGGCGTCGAGGCCGCCCTCGCCGCGGCCGACCCGAGCGACTCCGCGCCGGAGTCCACCGGGGTCGACTCGACCGTGGTGGGCTGACCTCCGGCACGGCTGGTCGATACCCGGGCAAAGATACGAAATCGGCCCGGTAGGGCGTCTTTTGAGACGTTCTGCCGGGCCGCTCGTGTGGGATGTGGTGAGCATCACGTGGAAAAGTAACGATGGTGAACAACCCTCCACCATGTGTCGACTGTCTTGGATGTCGATGAACGAGAATGAGATGGGCATGGCAGTAACCGGGATTCCCGACGTGACGGTGATCATCGGCGCCTACGAAGCGATGCCGTACCTGATCCCCTGCCTGGAGTCGGTCGAGGCCCAGACGCTGGGCGCCGACCGCATAGAGATCGTGGCCGTCAACGACGGCTCGACCGACGGGACCGGAGAGTACCTCGACGAGTTCGCGGCCAGGAGCAAGGTCGCCACGCGCGTGGTTCACCAGGAGAATTCTGGTGGACCCAGCAAGCCCCGCAACGTAGGCCTCGACATGGCCCGCGGCCGTTATGTCTTCTTCCTCGACGCCGACGACTACCTCGGCGACGAGGCGCTGGAGCGCATGGTCGCGATGGCCGACCGCAACGGCACGGACGTCGTACTGGGCAAGATCGAGGGCATCGGGCGCGGTGCGCCGAAGTCCATGTTCGGCCGCACTCTGGAGCGTACGGACGTCTTCTCGTCCAACATCAAGATGACGCTCAGCGCGGAGAAGCTCTTCCGGCGGGAGCTGCTGGAGAAGCACAAGATGCGCTTCGATCAGCAGCTGTACACCGGTGAGGACGCACGCTTCACCCTTGAGGCATATGTGCGAAGTGCCGGGGTTTCAGTCGTCGCCGACTACGTCTGCCTCTACATCGTGCGCCGCGACGACGGCAAGCACATCACGCAGAGCGGCAGTTACGCGATGCGGTTCGACTCGGCGAAGGCCCTGATGGACCTGATCGCCGAGCTCTTCCCGCCCGGCGAGAAGCGCGACGAGCTGATGATCCGGCCCTTCGTGATCACGCTGCTGCCGCAGTTCGACCACCGCTGGCTGAAGGCGAAGGCCGAAACGCGCGAGGACAAGCTGGACCTCGCGCGGCCGCTCATGGAGAAGTACTGGACGCCGGGCGTGGCCCGCCGGCTGAAGGTGCCCGAGCGGCTGCGGATGTACTACGTCGCCGAGAGGCGGGCCGATCTCCTGGCGGACCACCTCACGTTCCTCCAGGCGAAGCAGGTGCCCGAGGTGATCCGCAAGAGTTCCGCGGCTCAGCCGTACCTCGCGTACCCGCACTTCAGGGACAAGAAGGCCGGCGTACCCGACGAGATGTTCGCGGTCACGGTCTCGGAGATGGTCGGCGGGGTGCGGGTGACCGCCCCCAAGGCCCCCATCAGACCCACGCCGTCCTTCGCGCGGCGCGTGGTGCGCAAGCTGCGCCGGATGGCGCGCGGCTTGGCCCGTTCCTGACGGAGGGTCTCCCGGCCTCTGCTTCGTGTCCCGAGTCCTCCTGGAATCAACGGACATGAACCAGAGGCCGGTGTCCGCCCGCAGGCCCCGGCCGTCCAGGGGGCGAAATGCGGAGGCGGCGTCCGCAGCGGCTCGCGTACATTGCGGGGGGAACCGGGCGAGCAAGAGTGGGGACTGTACGTGTCAGGGGCAAGGCAGGGCGTAGCAGAGGCCCGCAGGATCGTTGTCAAGGTCGGCTCCTCCTCGCTCACCACCGCGTCGGGAGGGCTCGACGCGGACCGGGTCGACGCGCTCGTCGACGTACTGGCCAAGACGCGCAGCGGCGGCGAGAAGGAGATCGTGCTCGTGTCGAGCGGCGCCATCGCCGCCGGGCTGGCGCCCCTGGGTCTCGCCCGCCGCCCCAAGGACCTGGCCAGGCAGCAGGCCGCCGCCAGCGTCGGCCAGGGCCTGCTCGTGGCCCGCTACACCGCTTCCTTCGCGCGCTACGGCGTACGCGTCGGCCAGGTGCTGCTGACGACCGACGACACCAGCCGTCGCGCCCACTACCGCAACGCCTACCGGACGCTGGACCAGCTCCTCGCCATGGGCGCGGTTCCGGTCGTCAACGAGAACGACACCGTCGCCACGGACGAGATTCGTTTCGGCGACAACGACCGGCTCGCCGCCCTCGTCGCCCACCTCGTACGGGCCGACCTGCTGGTGCTCCTGTCGGACGTGGACGGCCTCTACGACGGCGACCCCAGCCTCCCCGGCACCTCCCTCATCGACGAGGTGCGCGGCCCCGAGGACATCGCCCACGTCTCGATCGGCAGCGCCGGCAAGGCCGGCGTCGGCACCGGCGGCATGGTGACCAAGGTCGAGGCCGCCCGTATCGCAGCGGCCGCCGGCATCCCCGTCGTCCTCACCTCCGCCAGCCACGCCGCGGACGCCCTCGCCGGCCGCGAAACGGGCACGCTCTTCCACAGCACGGGCCGCCGCAGCGCCGACCGGCTGCTGTGGCTCGCCCACGCCTCGACGCCGCAGGGTGCGCTCGTGCTCGACGACGGGGCCGTACGGGCCGTGGTCGAGCGGCGTACGTCGCTGCTGCCCGCCGGGATCGCCGGGGTCGAGGGCGAGTTCAGCGCGGGTGACCCGGTGGAGCTGCGGAACACGTCGGGGGTGGCCGTCGCCCGGGGGCTCGTCAACTACGACGCCAAGGAGATCCCGCAGCTGCTCGGCCGCTCCACGCGCGACCTCGCGAAGGAGCTCGGGCCGGCGTACGAGCGAGAAGTCGTACACAGGGACGATCTGGTCGTTCTTCACCCCTGAAACGGCTGAAAGAGCGGCCTCGCGGCAGAGACCTTCAGGAAAACCGCCCCGCGCCGGGCCCAGGACTGGTCAACTTTGTTGCGGGGGAAACAGCGCGGGGTACAGCACAGCAACGCATTACAGGAGGCCGCCGGTGAGACGAGCACGTCCGGGGGCGCTGCCCCGAGGGACGGCCGAGCGCGCCCTGACCAGTGTCGGGGCGGGGGCGGACTTCGGCGACGCCCCGGAGCCGGACCAGCAACCGGCTCCTTGCCAGGAGGCACACTGCCCGCGGGAGGTGTCGAGGCTCTGGCACATCACCCTCTGCGTCTCGGGCGCCGAGGTACCGCTGCAGGAGGTCAGGCGAGGTCTCGAACAGCTCGCCCACGACCATCCCTTCCTGCTGACCAGCAGATACGCCAACGATCACGCCGAGATCCGGTACTGGGAAGAGGCACGGGACCTGCACGACGCCGCGGCCGTCGCGCTGCGCCTGTGGGGCGAGCACCGGTCGACGTCGAGGCTGCCGCCGTGGGAGATCGTGGGCCTGGAGGTCATCGACCGGGACACCTACCACCAGCGGGTCGCCGAGGGGTACGGTCCGCCGCCGGCGGCGCCGGTCGGGGTGCATCCGTACTGACTGCGCGCGTGCATACGTACCGACCGCGGCGTGCTTCCGTACCGACCGCTGTGACTGCTGTCTCGCGGAGCGGGAAAACCGGTGAACGCCCACAGAGCGCGCATTACCCTGCGGGTATGACCTCGCACTCACCTCTCGACGACACGACTCCCGCCGACACGACCGCGTCCGGGACCCCGGTCGTCCTGACCGCCCGGCGTGCCCGCGCCGCCGCCGACGCGATCGCGCCACTCCCGCGCTCCGTCAAGGACGCCGCGCTGCTGGCCGTCGCCGACGCGCTGGAGGCCCGTACGGACGAGATCGTCGAGGCCAACGCCAAGGACGTGGCCAAGGCCCGCGCCGCCGGCACGAGCGAGACGGTCATCGACCGGCTGACGCTGACCGCCGAGCGGGTCGCCGCCATCGCGTCCGACGTACGGGACGTGGCGGGGCTGCCCGACCCGGTCGGCGAGGTCGTACGCGGCTCCACCCTGCCCAACGGCATCGACCTGCGGCAGGTGCGCGTGCCCCTCGGCGTCGTCGGGATCATCTACGAGGCCCGGCCGAACGTGACCGTGGACGCCGCCGCGCTCTGCCTCAAGTCCGGCAACGCGGTGCTGCTGCGCGGCTCGTCGTCGGCGTACGCCTCCAACACCGCGCTCGTCGGCGTCCTGCGCGACGCGATCGCCGGGGCGGACCTGCCCGCCGACGCCGTGCAGCTCGTGCCGGGGGAGTCCCGCGACTCGGTGCGCGAGCTGATGCGCGCCCGCGGCCTGGTCGACGTCCTGATCCCGCGCGGCGGCGCCTCCCTGATCCGTACGGTCGTCGAGGAGTCCACCGTCCCCGTCATCGAGACGGGCACCGGAAACTGCCACGTCTACGTCGACGCCGAGGCCGACATCGACATGGCCGTCGACATCCTCGTGAACTCCAAGGCGCAGCGGCCCAGCGTCTGCAACGCCGCCGAGACGCTCCTCGTCCACCAGGACATCGCGGACGCCTTCCTGCCGCGCGCGCTGGACGCGCTCGCCGAGGCGGGCGTCACGGTCCACGGTGACGAGCGGGTGCTCCCGTACGCCGAGGGGTCCAAGGCGGCCGTCGTGGCGGCCACGGAGGACGACTGGGAGACCGAGTACCTGTCGTACGACATCGCCGCCGCGGTCGTCGACTCGCTGGACGGGGCCGTGACCCACATCCGCCGCTGGACCTCCGGGCACACCGAGGCGATCGTCACGACGTCGCAGGCCGCGGCCCGCCGGTTCACCCAGTTGGTGGACTCGACGACGGTCGCGGTGAACGCGTCCACACGCTTCACGGACGGTGGTCAGTTCGGTTTCGGCGCCGAGATCGGAATCTCGACGCAGAAGCTGCACGCGCGTGGTCCGATGGGCCTGCCCGAGCTGACCTCGACGAAGTACATCGTGACGGGCGACGGTCACACCCGGTAGCGGACGCGGCGGTCACGGCGAGCGCATCGTTTGCAGGTTCTCTGCCCAAAACGACCGTCCAGGTCTACGCTGAACGAGTGCCGGACGACGTGGGGGGCAGGCCGTTCCAGGACGGCTGGGACCCTGAGGACCCTGTCGACCGCGGAGGCGCGGACGAGGAGTTCGCCTCCGTGGTGTTCGACGAGGACTTCGTACGGGCCGCCGAGGTCCATGAACCGACCGCGGTCGAGCGGCTGTTGGCCGCCGCCCAGGCGCGGGCCGAGGCGGAGGCGACCAGGGCGAGGGCCGGCAAGCTCTCCCCGGACGACGACCTCTACGACGACGGGTACGGCTCCGAGTACGGCGCCCGGGAACCCGGCCACGACGGCGCGTACGGCCCGCTGGACGCCGACGACGAGTACGACGACGGCGCGGGCCCGTACGGGCGCCACGGCGGCGCTCTGCGCCCGTACCGGGGCCATGCGCGCTGGCACCGGCCCGTGGCCTGGCTGCTGGCCCTGCTGATGGGCATCGGGATGGTGGCGCTCGCCTTCACGGCGGTCTACCGGGGGGCGGCCTCCGGGGGGCGGGAGGACCAGGTTCCGCTGCCCGCCACGAGCGACAACTCCCGGCCGGGCGGTAACTCCCGGCCGGGCGGTCCGGGCGGCCCCTCGGCCTCCGCCGAGTACTCCGCGCCCGCCGCGTCCGCCGTTCCGCGCACCACGCCCTGAGGGGCCGCCGGGTCCGGGTCTGCCACGGCCACTGTCCGTGGGGGAAGTCGTCACAACTTGTCGCGCACCAGGGCGTTTACGATCCCTTCCGCCGACCTACCCTGAAGGTATGGCAGGGCACGGAGAGCCACCTGAGGGGGCACCCGAGGGCCTCCCTGGTGGCAGCGACGACGAGTACCGGTCCGTCGTCTTCGACGAATCGTTCGTGCGGGCTGCCCGCCTCCAGGAGTACTCCGCACAGGAGCGGATGGACGACCACGAGAAGGCCGTGCGCAGTCGGCCCGCGTGGACGGTCCGCGACGGGCGCGGCGACAGCCGCAGGGGCGCCGGGCCGATGCAGGCGCTGGTGCTCGTCCTGCTGGTCGCGATCGCCTTCGGTACGGCGATCTACATGGGCGTACGCCACCCCTACCAGCCGCCGGCGGCCACGCGCGCGGGGCTGCTGCGGTCCACGGTGATACCGCTGGCTCCGGAGGGCACGGTGCCGGGCGGCGCGCCCGCCGAACTCTTCGAGCGCAGTCCGGCCGCGCAGTTCCGCACGGGCGCCGAGGGCATCACCCTGCCGTCCGCGCGGCGCACCGCCCACTTCTCGGAGGGACAGGTGATGGCCGCGCTGACCATCGCGAAGGACTACCTCGTCGAGTCGTCCCTCGACCCGCACGTACTGAACGGCTCCACGGCCCGCCCGGTGCGCTCGCTCCTCGACCCCGACCAGCTGACGCAGTTCGACCGCAGCTTCGACGCACCGGCCGCCGACGGCAGGCACGCGGCCACGGGCTGGCTGGTCCGCTTCGACCCGGCCAAGGTCACGCTCGCGGGCGGCTCCCAGCCGCGCGTACAGGGGGTCCTGCACGTCGAGGAGACCGAGTCCGGCCGTCTCGCAGTGACCTCGGACCACACCTTCGTGTACGCGCTGCGTCCGGCCGGAGCCTCTGCCGGTGACGCGCGGGCGGACGGCGCGTCGCTGTTCACCGTCCGCCGCGAGCTGCATTTCCGCTTCGACCGCGACGACCTGCGGATGCACCGGGCCGAGCTGCTCGTCTCGTACGTCCAGGCCGGGCCCCAGGCATGCTCGGCCGACGCGGTGAGTCACCTGCGGCCGGTGCCGGCCGGGCAGCGGGCCACGGCCGACGGGCCCGCCGCGACCGACCCGTACGCGACGGGTCCTGCCACGGCGGCCCCGTGCGGCACGCTCGCGCCGGACGCGATGCCCAGCCCGCGGGGCGGTTAGCCCTTGCCCGTGTCGTCGGCGCTGCCGTTGCTGGTGCTGCCGCTGCTGCTGCCGCCGGTGAACCGGTCCCGCAGCTTGCCGCCCAGGTCGCCCGCACCGCCCGCGATGTCGCCGACGAGCTTCATCAGCGGGTCCTTGCTCGTGCGTACCGTGTCGGCGTAGTGCGACGCGGACTCGCGGAAGGAGTCCGTCACGGAGGTGTCGCCGTCCTCGTCGCGCTTCGGGTAGTGGCCGTCCATGATCCGCTGGTAGTCGCGGCTCTCCGCCCACTTCTTCAGCTCGGCGGCCCGCACCGTGGTGAACGGGTGCGAGCGCGGCAGCACGTTGAGGATCTTCAGTACGGAGTCGCGCAGGTCGCCGCCCGCCTCGTACTCCTCGGCCTGTTCCAGGAACGCGTCCACGTTCATCTCGTGCAGGTGGTTACCACCGGCGATCTTCATCAAGCCGCGCATCGACGCCTGGAGGTCCTGGCCGACCAGCAGACCGGCGCGGTCGGCGGAGAGCTCCGACTTGCGGAACCACTCGCGCAGCGCCGTCACGATCGCCATGATCGCGATGTTGCCCAGCGGGATCCAGGCGACCTTGAGCGCCAGGTTCGTGAGGAAGAGGAGGATCGTGCGGTAGACGGAGTGGCCGGACAGGGCGTGGCCCACCTCGTGGCCGACGACCGCCCGCATCTCCTCCTCGTCGAGCAGCTCGACCAGGCCCGTGGTGACCACGATGATCGGCTCGTCGAGACCGATGCACATGGCATTGGGCTTGGGGTCCTGCGTCACGTACATCGGAGGGACCTTCTTCAGGTCCAGGATGTAGCAGGCGTCCAGCAGCATCGCGTGCAGATGGGCGAACTGGGCCTCGCCCACCCGCACCGAGTCGGACAGGAAGAGCAGCCGCAGACTGCGCTCGGGAAGCAGCCCGCTCATCGCCTTGAACACCGTGTCGAACCCGGTGAGCTTGCGCAGGGCCACCAGGGCCGAGCGGTCCGCCGGATGCTCGTACGCCCGGGACGAGATGTCCGGGAAGCGCCGGCGATTGCGGCTCGGTACGTTCTCGTGCTTGCCGTCGGTCATGGATGGCCCCCTGTCTACGAGTGTTTCCCGTCCCCCGGACTTGCCTCAGCGTATGTGCTCGAATCCGCTCACGTGCGGCGCGCTCGGCCGGTTCCTGGAGCCGGACACTGCGTGAACGACTGAGTCGGCGTGAGCGTGCCCGTACCGCCCGCATACGATGTTCGCGAAGTCTCCGCTCCGACTCCCGGATAGGTCCTGCCGCAGATGAGCCTCCACAGCACCGCTGTCTCCCTCGTGTCCCTCGCCTCCGGTGAGGGCGGCGAGCACGGCGGGAACCACGAATCCCTCAACCCGTACCTCACCGGCGGCGGCGCGCTCCTCGCGCTCCTGATCCTGCTGTGGATCACCACGCGCTTCAACCGCGACCGCTGAGGCGGGGCCGCTGGACGGGGCCAGTAGGCTCTGCACGCATGGGAGAGCAGCAAAGGCCGGGCCGTACCGGGAAGCGCCGGCTCGGCGTGATGGGCGGGACGTTCGATCCGATCCATCACGGACACCTGGTGGCCGCCAGTGAGGTGGCCGCCCAGTTCCACCTCGACGAGGTGGTGTTCGTACCGACCGGGCAGCCGTGGCAGAAGAGCCACAAGCATGTCTCCCCGGCCGAGGACCGCTATCTGATGACGGTCATCGCGACGGCGTCCAATCCGCAGTTCTCGGTGAGCCGGATCGACATCGACCGTGGCGGTCCGACGTACACCATCGACACGCTGCGGGACCTGCGCGAGCTGAACAGCGACTCGGATCTCTTCTTCATCACCGGCGCCGACGCGCTCGCCCAGATCCTCACCTGGCGGGACGCGGAGGAGCTGTTCTCGCTCTCCCACTTCATCGGTGTGACCAGGCCCGGCCACGACCTCACGGACGACGGGCTGCCCAAGGGCGGTGTCTCCCTGGTCGAGGTGCCGGCGCTGGCGATCTCGTCGACCGACTGCCGGGCGAGGGTCGCGGCGGGTGAGCCTGTCTGGTATCTCGTTCCGGACGGTGTGGTCCGCTACATCGACAAGCGCGCGCTGTACCGCGACTGAGCGGTCGGCCCGGCCGTACGGGGAGCACAGACAAGCAGGGAGAGGGCACCGGTGAACGACCGACAGTACCCGTACGACCCGTACGCGCAGGATCCGTACGCCCAGCAGCCGGAGATCATCGGCTACGACGCGTACGGGCAGCCGGTGTACCAGCAGGCGCAGCAGCAGGACGGGCAGCAGTACGACGCGCCGCAGCAGCAGGGGTACGGCTATGACCCGTACGCCCAGCAGCAGCCGTCGTACGACCCGTACGCGCAGCAGCCCCAGCAGGAGCAACAGCAGCAACAGCAGCAGTACGGGTACGTCGACACCGCTCAGCAGCAGTGGATTCCGCAGCAGCAGGCCGCTCCTGCTCCCGCTCCTGTCCCAGAACCCGAGCCCGAGCCGGCCCCCGAGCCCGTTGTCGTGCCCGAGCAGCGCCGCCCCAAGAACGAGTACGCGACCGAGCAGTTCTCCTTCGTCGAAGAGCCGGACGAGAACTCCGAAGACGTCATCGACTGGCTGAAGTTCACCGAGAGCCGCACCGAGCGCCGCGAGGAAGCCAGGCGCCGCGGACGCAACCGCGTCGTCGCCCTGGTCGTCGCCGTCGCCCTCGTCGTCGCGGGTGGTGTCGGCTACCTCTGGTACGCGGGCCTGCTGCCCGGCCTCTCCGGCAAGAAGGACGCTCCGAGCACGGCGTCGGGTCCGCAGAAGCGCGACGTGATCGCGGTGCACCTGCACACCACCAAGGGCGCCACCTCGACCGTGCTGCTCGTCGACAACACCACCACCCAGCAGGGCACCACCGTTCTGCTCCCGAACTCGCTCTCCGTCGCGAACGACGACGGCACCACGACCACGCTCGCCAAGTCGGTCGACGACGACGGCTCGGCGGGCACGCGCGAGGCGATCGGTTCCGTACTCGGGACGAAAATCGGCGGCACCTGGCGGCTCGACACTCCGTACCTGGAGAACCTCGTCGAGCTGGTCGGCAACATCGACATCGACACCGACACCGATGTGCCCGACACCAAGAAGGGCGCGACGCCCGTGGTGAAGCAGGGCAAGCAGCAGACACTGAGCGGCCGGATGGCCGTCGCGTACGCCACCTACCGGGCGCCGGGCGAGGCCGAGGCGAAGCAGCTCCAGCGGTTCGGGCAGGTCATGCAGGGCGTACTGAAGAAGATCTCGGACGACCCGCAGGCCGCGACCACGACCGTCCGCACGCTGGCGCAGATCCTCGATCCCTCGCTGCCGGAGAAGGACCTCGGCGCCTCGCTCGCCAAGCTCGCCGACCACGCCAAGCGCGGCGCGTACAAGACGGCGCTGCTGCCGGTGCAGCCCGACGGCAAGCTGAGCGATTCCGCCGCCGACAGTGTGGTGAAGGACATCCTCGGCGGCTCGGCGAGCAGCCCGGAGCAGGGCGCGGCCGTGCGGGTCGGCGTCCGGAACGCGAACGGGAACACGGACGCCAACGAGGCCGCCAGGATCGCCCTGGTCAACGGTGGCTACACGTTCGTGGACGCCGGCAAAGCAACCGCGGTCCTTACGTCGTCGCAGGTCAGCTATGGCGACGCGGCCCAGAAGGCCACGGCCGAAGAGGTCGCGAAAACGCTGGGCCTGCCGGCGGACGCGGTCCGCAAGGGCAAGGCGGCCGCGAACGCCGATGTGACGGTCGTACTGGGCCAGGACTTCGAGGTGCGGTAATCCCGTCGGGGCTGTCGGCGGTCCGTGAGACCCTGGAGGTATCTCTGACCGCCGACGAAAGCCTGCTAGTGACCGCCACTGACCGTTCCATCGAGCTCATCAACGCCGCCGCTCAGGCGGCCGCCGACCGGCTCGCGCACGACATCATCGCTTACGACGTCAGCGATGTGCTGTCCATCACCGACGCCTTCCTGGTCGCCTCGGCGCCCAACGACCGCCAGGTCAAGTCGATCGTCGACGAGATCGAGGAGCGGCTGAACAAGGACCTCGGCGTGAAGCCCGTGCGTCGCGAGGGCGACCGCGAGGCCCGCTGGGTGCTCCTCGACTACGTCGACATCGTGGTCCACGTCCAGCACAGCGAGGAGCGTGTCTTCTACGCGCTGGAGCGCCTCTGGAAGGACTGCCCCGAGATCACGCTGCCCGAGGACGCCGTCAAGACCCGCGGCCTGGCCGAGGAGCACGCCAAGCTGCGTGCGGCCGGTGAAGTGGACGGAGACCTGAGCTGAACGGCAGCGACACCGGCACCGGCAAGAAGGGCCGGGGCCGGCGCATCGTCCTGTGGCGGCACGGCCAGACGTCCTGGAACCTGGAGCGCCGCTTCCAGGGCAGCACCGACATCGAGCTGACCGAGACCGGCGTCGCCCAGGCGCGCCGGGCCGCCAGGCTGCTCGCCTCCCTGAAGCCGGACGCGATGATCGCGTCCGACCTGAAGCGGGCGGCGGCCACGGCCGGCGAGCTGGCTGCCCTGACCGGCCTCGATGTGACGCACGACGCCGCGCTGCGCGAGACGTACGCGGGTGCCTGGCAGGGCCTGACCCACGACGAGATCATCGGTCGGTTCGGCGAGCAGTACTCCGCGTGGAAGCGCGGTGAGCCGGTGCGGCGCGGTGGGGGCGAGCTGGAGACCGAGGTCGCCGACCGGGCGGCTCCTGTCGTGCTCGCGCACGCCGAGAAGCTGGACGACAACGGCACGCTGGTCGTCGTCAGCCACGGAGGCACCATCCGCACCACCATCGGCCGGCTCCTGGGTCTGGAGTCGTACCACTGGGAGGGCCTCGGCGGGCTTTCCAACTGCTGCTGGTCGGTGCTGGGCGAAGGCGCCCGCGGCTGGCGGCTGCTGGAGCACAACGCCGGGACGCTCCCGGAACCGGTGCTCGGCGACGACGACTGACGGATTTCACTTTCTGGCAGGTCGCAGGCTAAAGTTCTTCTTGTTCGCAGCGCACAGCGCACAGAACAGCGGGGCTATAGCTCAGTTGGTAGAGCGCCTGCATGGCATGCAGGAGGTCAGGAGTTCAATTCTCCTTAGCTCCACAATCGGATCCCGGTTCCTCCTCCAGGAGGGGCCGGGATTTCTCGTTCACCGCGTCAATGGCCGGTGTCCCCGGCCACCGGCACCGAACTCGACGCGTCCGGCGCCGGATTGCCGATGCGCCTGCGGACCGGCCGCAGACACCGGCCAGTTGGCCGTCCTTCCGGCCTTCGTGGCGCTGTTGAGGGCCAGTTGCCCGGCGTCGCGACATTCGGCACTCTCTTCCTCAACCGGCTGAAAGCGCCGGGAGTGCATGCGTACGGGGATGCGCTGTGGGTATGCGACCTTGCACCGGCCCCCGCGTCGATCTTCGGCACTGCGGCCGGCCTCCTGCGCACACGCCACTACCCCCCTTGCGGAGCCATGGCAGAATCGGACCGCCGGAGGGGGACGACGGTCTGATGGGGAGGGAGAGCGCGATGCCCGCGAGCATCCTCGATGCGGTCCGTGGTCTGCCCGGCAGCGACAACGGAGGTATCGCGTACGTGTGCACGGCCTGCCGCCACAGCTGGAACTGAGTGATGGGCGCACACAGTCGGAAATGCGACTGGTGCGGCAGTGGCACGCCCATCGTCAGGGACATGGAACCGGTCAATGCCGACTACCAGTACTGGTGCGAGGAATGCGCCCGGGCGCTGATCATAAAAGGCGACCCCATCGAGACGTACCGCGAACTCGAAGGGGAGCCGATCTACGGCCGGCTGCTCGACGAGCACTGCACGCTCAAGCGCTTCTATTCGTTCGCCACAGCGTGAGCAGCGCGGCGAGGGCCGTGAGCGGGTAGAGCGCCGACAGTGCCATCTGTCCGGGGTTCTGGGCGAGTTCAAGCCGTCCCGGGCCGTGTGGCACCCACCACAGCGCGTACGAACAGAACACCGCCGCCGTCGCCAGCGCCCCTCCCGCGCCGACTCGCGCGGCCAGGAACAGCACCACGGGCACGCACCACACCCAGTGGTGCGACCAGGACACCGGGCTGACGAGCAGTGCGGTCACCGCGCACGCGACCACCGCTGCGGCCCGCTCGCCGCGCAGTTCGGCCGCCACGGCGACGGCGAGGCCCGTGCCGGCCGCCAGGGCGGCGGCCACGGCCCACCACGGGCCCGGGTCGCCGGTGTGCAGCAGCCGGGCCAGTACGCCGCGCAGGGACTGGTTGGCGGTGTCCTCGGCGTGGCCCACCCGGCCCGCCTCGAAGACCATCCGCGTCCAGTAGCGGTGCGAGTCGTACGGCAGGACGGCCGCGGCCGTCACGGTCGCCGCGAGGAAGACCGCGGCGGCCGTCCCGGCCTGCCGGAGCCAGGGGTTGCGGCTCGGGCGTACGGTGCCCCGTGCTCGTACGACTCCCGTGATCAGGAGAAAGACGCCGAAGAGCGCGGGTGTGAGCTTCACCGCGGCGGCGAGGCCGATGCCCGCGCCCGCCCACCGGTGGCCGTCGCGGCGGGTGAGGTCCCAGAGGACGGCCGCCGCGAGCAGCAGGTTGATCTGCCCGTACCGCAGCGTCGTCCACACCGGCTCGCACCACACGGCGACGGCGGCGGTCAGCAGAACGGCGGTGGCGCTCTCGCGGCCCACCAGCCGCAGGGAGAGGCGGACCAGCGCGACGAGGAGAAGGAGGTTTCCGGCCGTGGCGAGGGTGCGCATCTCGGGGACGCCGGGCAGCGTCAGCGGGGTGAACAGCAGGGCGGCGAAAGGGGGGTAGGTGGTCGGCAGGTTCGCCTCGGTGGCACGCATCGCGTAGAGGTCCTGGCCTGCCCGTACGGTCTCCCCCTCGGCCCGGTAGACCATGAGGTCGATCATCGAGACGCCGGCGGCACGCTGCGCGGCCCAGAAGACCGCGAAGGAGAGCAGACAGACCGAGGCGGCGACGAGTATCGGCCACCGGGCGAGGGCGGGGCGGGCGGCGGTGGTCTGCGCGGTCACGGTCACACGGGCTGACAGTACCGGGCGTATGGGGACAGAACGGGTGTGCGGGTAAACGATTTGGTGGAGGGCCGGGGGGACCGTGTAATGTTGGCGGAGCCGCCGGGGGAAACCCCGGGAACGGCGGAACGCAAGGGGCTATAGCTCAGTTGGTAGAGCGCCTGCATGGCATGCAGGAGGTCAGGAGTTCAATTCTCCTTAGCTCCACAGAATGAAGGTCCCCCGGTCGAATTGACCGGGGGACCTTCTCGTTTCCGGGGTGGTCAGCCTCTGCCGCTGCCCAGGGCCTTCCTGCCGATGGGCGGCAGTGCGGGCCGGGCCGGCCGCTCGGGGGCCTCCTGCTCGATGCGCAGCGCCAGGGCGGGGCAGCGGCGTACGGCACGCTGGGCGCGTCCGCGCAGGTGCACCGGTACGGACGCGTCCGCGAGCGCCGGGTAGCCGTCGGGGCCGAGCCGGATCAGCTCGGGCACGATGTCCGCGCACAGCCCGTGGCCCTTGCACAGCGTCCAGTCCACGGCGAACTTCTCGCCGCTCGGGATGCCCTCTTCCTCGTAGCCGGGGCCCGGCAGCGGCAGTACGCCCATCGTCTCGCGGCCGCAGCCGCCGCCCAGGACGTGCGCCGCCAGGTCGTCGGTGAAGGCGTTGAGGGTCGAGACGAAGAAGCGCACGGAGCCGTCGGGGTGCTTGCACGCGCCCCGGCCCTTGACGGCCTGCGTCACTTCGCGCAGTGCCTCCAGGGCGGCCTGACCTCCTCCGTTGAGTACGTCGGAGAGGCCGCCGGCGGCGGCGGGCAGGCCCAGCCGGCACGGGCCGCACTGGCCCGCCGTCTCAGCGGCCAGCCAGTTCGCGACGCGCAGCGACTCGCCCAGCGGGCAGGTCTCGGGGCCGATCGGGAGGATGGCACCCGCGCCCAGCGCGCCGCCGAACGAGGCGAGGGACTCGCGGGAGATCACAGCGTCGTGCGCGGCGACCGCGTCGATCCAGTTGCCGTGGTAGCCGCCGGTGAGCACGCCCTGGGGGAGTGGCGGTGCGCCGGCCATCTGGAGGATGTACCGCAGCGGCACTCCGGTGGGCACTTCCACGACCATGGGGCGCGCGACCGCGCCGGAGATGGTGAGCATGACCGTGCCCGGCTCGTTCTCCAGGCCGGTGTGGCCGTAGCGGCGGGCGCCTATGCGGGCGGCGACGGCGAGCTGCGCGAACGTCTCGGTGTTGGACAGCAGCGTCGGGGCGCCCCCTACGCCCGTCTCCGAGGCGCGCTCACGGCGTCCGGGCGGGAGCGCGGGGCCGCCGTTCGCGGCGCGGATCAGGGAGGACGCTTCGCCGGAAACCATGCGTTCCGGGGTACGTACGATCCGGGCGCGCAGTTGCTGTCCGCGCCGGTCGGACAGGCCTCGCTCGGCGAAGGCGGCGCGTATGGACGCCTCGGTCGAGTTCCGGGTCACGCCGACGATCAGGGTGCGGGCGCCGAGTGCCTCGGCCGCGAGCAGGGCGCCGTCGAGCGCGAGGTGCGGGGCGCGGTTGAGCAGGACGGTGTCCTTGCGGCAGGCGGGCTCGCCCTCACTGCCGTTGATGACGACGACGGGCCGCACCCCGCGCCGGATGGAGGCCTGTGCGACCGCCCGCAGTTTCTTGCCGAAGGGGAAGCCGGCACCGCCGCGGCCGCGCAGCGAGATGTAGTCGGCGAGTTCGGCCAGGCGCTCCCCGCCCATCGGCTCCAGTGGGCCGTGCACCTTCAGGTGCATGCCGAGGTCGAGGCGCTCGACCAGGTCGAAGCCGGTTGTCAGCTGGGGAAGGCCGACTACGCGTACTTCGGGGACGTCGGGAAGGGGGACGTTCAACTTCGGTCTCCTGCGGGTGCGTGCCAGGGCTCTCCGGCCGCGGGCCGGTAGAGCGGACCCGGCGCGGGCTCGGTGTTGTCGGTGGTGTGGGGGTGGGGGAGCGGTCCGGTGGGCGCGTCCGGGGCGTACGTGGGGCGGCCGGGGGCGTACCCGGGAACGTCCGGTACGGCGTCGGGGCCGTACCCGGGAAGGTCGGGGACGGGGCCGTACCCGGGAAGGCCGGCGTCGGGGCCGTACCCGGGAAGGTCGGGTGCGGGGGCGGCTCCCGGGCCGTACGCCGCGCGGTCCGGGTCGTACGGCGGGCGTACGGCCTGGGCGGGGGGCGGGGGTGACGGAGTGGGCCAGCGGGGCGGCGGAGGCGCCGCCTGGACGGGGATCTCCTCCGTCATGGGGATCTGTTCCGCCAGGGGGATCCGTTCGGTGGGAGCGGAGGCGGCCGACGCGGCCGAAGCCGATACGGCGCGGTACGCGGCGGATATACCGGCGTCTGTCCCCGCGCGTAGACCTTCCGGGGAGCGGCCCGCCTCGTACAGCGGCGGGGCGGGCGCCGCGAGGCGCTGCGGCGGGGGCTGCGGCGCCGGGGCGTCGCGGAACAGCTGCTCCGGCTGCCGCGGCGGCCGCTGTGGCAGCGGCGGCTCCTGCGGCGGTGCGAAACCGCCGCCCGGCAGCGGGGAGAGGGTGGCGTCGCGGGGCGCCGGATCGGGCGCCGGGCCCAGGGAGCCGGACGTGACCAGGGTGACCACCCGGTCGGCGATGGTCCGCTTGAGCGGCGGAGGGAGCAGGCGCAGCGAAAGGGCCGCGACGACCGCCGTGAGACACAGGGCGTACATCGTGACGACCCAGCCCGCGGCGGGCCGGCCCGCGAACAGGCCGTGCACCAGCGCCGACCCCCAGGCGGGGTAGGCGACCATGTGCAGCGACCGCCAGCGACCCGCGATGCGGCCCGGCGTGGCGAACGCGCTGCGCATGGCGCCGGTCGAGGCCGCGACGACCATGAGGAATCCGGCCAGCGAGCCGAATCCGATGAGTCCGGACGTACCGCTGATTCCGAGACCGAAGGGGACCAGGGCTCCCAGGAGCGCCACGTGTCCCAGTGAGACCTTGACCGTCACGTGCAGCAGCAGGAAGCCGAGGGAGGCGACCGCGGTGGCGCGGTGGACACCCTGGGCGAGCAGACGGTGGCGCGGCCGCAGCAGCAGCCGGTCCGTCGCGATCAGGCCCCAGGCGACGGCGGCGGTCAGCGAGACCAGGGAAAGGACGCCGGTGGTGAAGTCGAGCGCGGCGCGCAGGCTGTCGCTGCCGAGGACGGCGAACAGCGGTATGAGGAGCAACGCGACGGCTGTGAGGCCTCCTTGTGCGGGGCGGCTCAATGGGGGGAAAGCCAGGGAGGTCGAAATTTTTCGATGAGGGTTCATGGGGGCGACTCCGAATGGTTCGGCAAAGTGGTCCCGTTGCCGCATGCTAAGTCGCCCCATACCAGGCAGTACGAGGTTTGGAGGTTTAGCGTTCAGGAGGAGGGAAAACTTGCTCGATCGTTGCCCCGGATAGGGCCGATACGCGGAGTAACCCCTTTGGCAAGGGGGGACCGGTCCGTGGGACGGATACTCGATGCGGCGCTCTCGGGCGCTGCGGTACCCTGACGCCATGCGTGCCGTACGCCTTCTGCTTAGCGAGCCGCGCTGATCACTCCCGACGGATGAAAGATCCGGTCGGAATCGGCGCGGCGTCCCCTCCTGTGCGAGGGGATTTTTCATTCGCTGAACGTCACAGTTCATTCGCTGAACGTCACAGCCTGAATGTCGCAGCCGCCGGCAGAGACGATCGATGGAGCTTTGAGGATCATGAGCGAGACGAATTCCGCTGCCGAGGTGGCAGCGCCGCACCGCTACACGGCCGCGATGGCCGCTGACATCGAGGCACGCTGGCAGGACTTCTGGGACGCCGAGGGCACGTACGAGGCGCCGAATCCCAGCGGCGACCTGGCGGGCGACGCGGAGCTGGCCGCCAAGCCCAAGAAGTTCATCATGGACATGTTCCCGTACCCCTCCGGTGCCGGACTGCACGTCGGTCACCCGCTGGGCTACATCGCGACCGACGTCTTCGCCCGCCACCAGCGCATGACCGGCCACAACGTCCTGCACACCCTGGGCTTCGACGCCTTCGGCCTGCCCGCCGAGCAGCACGCGGTCGCCACCGGCACGCACCCCCGGGTGTCGACCGAGTCCGCCATGGACAACATGAAGCAGCAGCTGCGCCGGCTGGGCCTGGGCCACGACAAGCGCCGCTCCGTCGCGACGATCGACCCGGACTACTACAAGTGGACCCAGTGGATCTTCCTGCAGATCTTCAACTCCTGGTACGACAAGGAGGCGGACCGCGCCCGGCCGATCGCCGAACTGGTGGCGCAGTTCGAGAGCGGTGAGCGTACGACGCCGGACGCGCGCCCCTGGAGTGAGCTGAGCGCTGTCGAGCGCGCCGACGTCCTGAGCGAGTACCGCCTGGCGTACGCCTCCGACGCGCCCGTGAACTGGGCGCCGGGCCTGGGCACCGTACTGGCCAACGAGGAAGTCACCGCCGACGGCCGCTCCGAGCGCGGGAACTTCCCCGTCTTCAAGGCCAAGCTGCGCCAGTGGAACATGCGCATCACCGCCTACTCCGACCGTCTGCTGAACGACCTGGACGGCGTGGACTGGCCCGAGGCCATCAAGCTGCAGCAGCGCAACTGGATCGGGCGCAGCGAGGGCGCGCGCGTCGACTTCCCGGTCGACGGCCACGCGATCACCGTCTTCACCACCCGTCAGGACACGCTGTTCGGCGCCACGTACATGGTGCTGGCGCCCGAGCACGAGCTGGTCGAGAAGATCGTCCCAGCCGCCTGGCCCGAGGGCACGCACGACGTGTGGACCGGCGGCCACGCCACCCCGGGCGACGCCGTCACGGCGTACCGCGCACAGGCGGCCTCCAAGTCCGACGTGGAGCGGCAGGCCGAGGCCAAGGACAAGACCGGTGTCTTCACCGGTGCGTACGCGGTCAACCCGGTCAGCGGCGAGCAGGTCCCCGTCTTCATCGCCGACTACGTGCTGATGGGTTACGGCACCGGCGCGATCATGGCCGTACCGGCGCACGACTCCCGTGACTTCGCCTTCGCGCGCGCCTTCGAGCTGCCGATGCGCTGTGTCGTCGAGCCGTCGGACGGGCGGGGCGCGGACCCGGCGCAGTGGGACGACGCGTTCGCCTCGTACGACGCGAAGATCGTGAACTCCTCCGGCGAGGACATCTCGCTGGACGGCCTGGGTGTCGTCGACGCCAAGGCGAAGATCACCGAGTGGCTGGCCGCGCGGGGCATCGGCGAGGGCACCGTCAACTACCGGCTGCGTGACTGGCTGTTCAGCCGGCAGCGCTACTGGGGCGAGCCCTTCCCGATCGTCTACGACGAGGACGGCGTCGCCCACTCGCTGCCCGAGTCGATGCTGCCGCTGGAGCTGCCGGAGGTCGAGGACTACTCGCCGCGCACCTTCGACCCGGACGACGCCGACAGCAGGCCCGAGACGCCGCTTTCGCGCAACGAGGACTGGGTCAACGTCACGCTGGACCTGGGCGACGGTCCGAAGAAGTACCGGCGCGAGACCAACACCATGCCCAACTGGGCGGGCTCCTGCTGGTACGAGCTGCGCTACCTGGACCCGCACAACAGCGAGCGGCTGGTCGACCCGGCCATCGAGCAGTACTGGATGGGACCGCGCGAGGGGCAGCCGCACGGAGGCGTCGACCTGTACGTCGGCGGCGCCGAGCACGCCGTACTGCACCTGCTGTACGCGCGGTTCTGGTCCAAGGTGCTGTTCGATCTGGGACACGTCTCGTCGTCCGAGCCGTTCCACAAGCTGTACAACCAGGGCATGATCCAGGCCTTCGTCTACCGGGACTCGCGCGGCATCCCGGTGCCGGCCGCAGAGGTCGAGGAGCGCGACGGCGCCTTCTGGTACCAGGGCGAGAAGGTCAGCCGCGTCCTGGGCAAGATGGGCAAGTCCCTGAAGAACGCCGTCACTCCGGATGAGATCTCCGCCGAGTACGGCGCGGACACGCTGCGGCTGTACGAGATGGCGATGGGCCCGCTGGACGTGTCGCGGCCGTGGGACACGCGCGCGGTGGTCGGCCAGTACCGGCTGCTGCAGCGGCTGTGGCGCAATGTCGTCGATGAGACGACGGGCGAGGTCACGGTCGTCGACGCCGAGCCCGACGAGGACACGCTGCGCGCCCTGCACAAGGCGATCGACGGCGTCGGCAAGGACATGGCGGGGATGCGCTTCAACACCGCCATCGCCAAGGTCACCGAGCTGAACAACCACCTGACGAAGGCGGGCGGCCCGCTGTCGCGGTCGGTCGCCGAGCGACTGGTGCTGCTGATCGCGCCGCTGGCGCCGCACATCGCGGAGGAGCTGTGGCGCAAGCTGGGGCACACGGACTCCGTGGTGTATCAGGACTTCCCGGTCGCCGATCCGGCGTACGTCGTGGACGAGACCGTGACGTGCGTGGTGCAGGTCAAGGGCAAGGTGAAGGCGCGGCTGGAGATCTCCCCGTCGATCGCTGACGAGGAGCTGGAGAAGCTGGCGCTGGCCGACCCGGCCGTGGTCGCGGCGCTGGGCGGCGCGGGGATCCGCAAGGTGATCGTGCGGGCGCCGAAGCTGGTCAACATCGTTCCCGCGTAGTTCGTGGTTGTTGTGTAGGTGCTTTCCCCTACGGGCAGGTTGGGGGGTCCCGATGGAACCCTTCGCCTGCCCGTTCCGTTTACGGTGGAGAGACCACGCGAGCCGAGTGGACCGACAAACGGAGAGGCGCTCATGGACGCCCTTACCCTGATCCTGATCCTGACGTCGCTGCTCTTCGTGGCGTTCGTGGCGACGGGGGTGTACGTGAGCGTGAAGGCTGTCGGTGCGGCCAAGCGCGGCGTGGACCGCAAGATCACGCAGGCGCGCCGCACCGTCGAGGACACCACCCTGCGGGCGAAGAGCTTTGGGCAGGTGGGCGTGGCCGGTGAGCTGGCCCAGCTGAGGCTCTCTCTGCGTACGTCGATGAAGGCCACCCAGGAGGCGCTGAACGCGGGCGCCGCGGAGGACGCCTCACTGTCGGAGTCGCTCGGGCTGTTCGAACGGCTGAGCGCGCACGGGCACGAACTGGACGACGACCTGAAGCGGCTGGAGCGCGAGCCGGACAAGGCGCGGGTCGCGGAGCGGCTGCCGGACCTGCGTGAGCGTACGGAGCGGGTGACGCATGCGGCGGACTCGCTGCGGTGGGCGGCGCGGGACCGGGCGCAGCAGTTCGCGAACGACGACCTCGCGTCGCTGAGCGCGCAGATCGAGGTCGAGTCGGGGGCACTGCGGCACTGGGCCACGGGGCCGGGTGCGGACGCGTCCTGGCCTGCGGCGGACGCGAAGGGGAACGGCACGGCGCACGGGGTGGCTGAGGCTGCTGCTGCTGCGGCCGGGGCGGCGGCGGACCGGGCGGAGGGGGCCGACGCGGCGCGCCGGGCGGCTGCCGGGCCCGAGGCGATCACGGCGCGTGACCCTCACCGGCAGACCACGTACCCGTGGCAGAAGACGGCCCGCCCGGAGGGCACGGTCTGACAAGGAACGGTCTGACAAGGAACGGTCTGAGAAGGCACCGCCTGAGACAGTTCCGGGGGGCGGCTGGATCTTTGAGCGGGCCCGGGCTGCCGCTGGGCGCCCCCGGCGGGTAACCTCCCGCTCATGTCCCGCCATGTCGCGATCGTCACCGATTCAACGGCCTACCTGCCGCAGCAGACGATGGAGCGGCACGGCATCACAGCGGTGCCGCTGACCGTCGTCATCGGTGATCAGGCCCTCGAGGAGGGCACCGAGATCTCCGCCCGCTCGCTGGCCCTGGCCCTGCAGAAACGCCGGTCCGTGACGACGTCGAGGCCGAGCCCCGAGGTCTTCGCGGCGGCCTACCGCGCGGCGGCGGAAGCCGGCGCGACCGGCATCGTGTCGCTGCACCTGTCCTCCGAGTTCTCCGGCACGTACGACGCTGCCGTGCTCGCCGCGCAGGGCGCCCCGGTGCCGGTGCGGGTGGTGGACACCGGAATGGTCGCGATGGCGCTGGGCTTCTGCGCGCTGTCGGCGGCCGAGGTGGTCGAGGCGGGCGGCACGGTGGACGAGGCGGTGGCCGCGGCGGAGAAGCGCGCGGCGGGCATGTCGGCGTACTTCTACGTGGACACGCTGGACTATCTGCGCCGCGGCGGCCGCATCGGCGCGGCACAGGCGCTGCTGGGCTCCGCCCTCGCTGTGAAGCCGCTGCTGGAGCTGGACGGCGGCCGCATCGAGATGCTGGAGAAGGTACGTACTGCCTCCAAGGCGATCGCACGGCTTGAGGAGATCGTCGCCGAGCGGGCGGGCACGCGCCCCGTGGACATCGCGGTGCACCACCTGGCGGCTCCCGAGCGGGCCGAACGGCTGGCGGAGCGGCTGCGTGTCCGGGTCACCGGGCTGGCGGAGCTGCATGTCAGTGAGGTGGGGGCGGTGATCGGCGCGCATACGGGGCCGGGGCTGCTGGGCGTTGTGGTCGCGCCTCACTGACACTCCGGACACCCTCGTTGTGATGACGGAGATATCCACAACGGACTGCTTTTCCACGGGAATTGACCGTGATCAGCGGGAACGGGCGGATGTGCCTACCGTCTCGTGACATGGCTCTCCGATCACACCCACACTCACGCCCGCACTCACGCTCACTCCCACGTTCCGCGACCAGTGGACCGGGCCGTACCCCGGCCTCCGAGGCCCGGTCGGCTGATGTCCGGGCCCGCCATGGGCACGGCCGAAAGGGACGCCGCCTGCGCCGCGCGCTTCACGAATCCGCCGCGTCCGCGGCCTTACGCCGCCGCGCGGAGGCGCTCTTCGAAACCGTGCCACACAGCGGCATTCCGCCAACCACCACCGACCCCGCGGCTTCGCCTTCGCTCCCGGCGCCGGCCTCGGCTGCGGCTCGGGCTCCGGCTTCGCCTCCTGCTGCGGCCTCGGCCTTGGCCTCGGCTTCGCCTTCGGCGCCGGCTCCGGCGCCGGTCTCGGCTTCGCTCCCGACCTCGGCTCCGGCGTCGGCGCTCGCTCCCACAGGGGCAGGCAGCCCGCAGGCGGTGTCGGCTGTGCGGGCTGGGCCCTCCTCGGCGGCGGTGGCGCGTCCGGAGGCCGGGCCGGAGGTGTCGGTACGGGGCGCGGTAGCGGGCGGTGCGGAGGGTGGCGTATCGGCCCGTGGGGGTGGTTTGGGGCGGATGCGGGCGGCCGTGCGGGAACGGTTGCCGGTCTGGGTGCAGTCGCGGTGCGGGCTTGAACCCAAGACGCTGGCCGCGCTGGCCGTGGTCCTTGCCGTGGCCGTCGCCTTCGCCGCTCAGCACTTCTGGGCCGGGCGGCCACAGCCCGTACAGCCTCCGCAGGTTGTCGGCGAGGAACTGGCCGAAACGCGGCCGGAGCCGTCACCGGGGCCGCCTCCGACGGCAGTCGGCGGTGAGCCGGCCGGCCAGGGGCGCATCGTCGTGGACGTGAGCGGCAAGGTACGGCAGCCCGGCATCCACCGGCTGCCGGCCGGCTCGCGGGTCGCCGACGCGCTGCGGGCCGCGGGTGGAGTCAAGGCGGACGCGGACACCGCCGGGCTCAACCGGGCGCGCCTGCTCATGGACGGCGAGCAGGTGGTCGTGGGGGTTCCCGCGCCATCCGGGACCACCGGAGCGGTTGCCGGCGGCAGCAGCGGTGCCGCCGCGGCGGCCGGTGGGCCCGCGGGCCCGGTCGGCCTGAACGCCGCCACCGCCGAGCAGTTGGAGACGCTGCCCGGGGTCGGTCCCGTACTGGCACAGCACATCATCGACTACCGGACCGAGCACGGTGGGTTCCGCTCGGTCGACGAGCTCCGCGAGGTCAAGGGGATCGGCGACCGCCGGTTCGCGGATCTACAGCCCCTCGTACGGCCATGACGCGCCCGGCGGTTCACGTCGCGTCCGGGCTTCGGCTGGGCGCCTCCGACCCCTGGCAGGAGGGGCCCGCGGACCTGCGCCTCGTACCGCCCGCGCTGGCGGCGTGGGTCGCGGCCGCCGTGGCGGTGGGGACGTCGGGCCGCTGGGCGGCCGGGCTGGCGGTGGTGTGCGTGGGCGTGGCGGCCGCGCTGCTGCTGGTCAGGGCGTTGCGGGAGGGGCGGGGGACTGAGGTCCGGCGCGGACTGAGCGTCACCGCCCTCGCCGCCGCGTTGCTGTGCGCGGCCGCGGGCGCCACCTCGGCCGGGCTGCACGCGGCCGATCTCCACCGTGGCCCCGTGCCGGACCTGGCGCGCCAGTACGCGCAGGTCACGGCCGAGCTGACGGTCACCTCGGACGCCCGCACCACCCGGCCGGCGGTGCGCGGTGACCACACGCTGCCGAGGTCGCTCGTGCTCAACGCCGACATCACACGCGTCACACCGGGCGCCCGCGACACCGGACCCGACCGGGCGTCGACCCACGTCCGTACGCCGGTCCTGGTGATCGCACCGGCCCGTGGGCCGGCGGTGTCCCGGTGGCAGCGGCTGCTGCCGTCCACCGGGCTGCGGCTCACGGCGCGACTCGCACCGCCAATGCACGGCGGTGGCGGTGAACGCGTCGCCGCAGTGGTGCGGGTGCCCGACGGTGAACCCCCGGAGATCGTCCGCGCCCCGACTGCCGTACAGCGCACGGCCGGTGGTCTCAGGTCCGGCCTGCGCGAGGCGACCGACGGGCTCGCCCCGGACGCGCGAGCACTGTTGCCGGGGCTGGTCGTCGGCGACACCTCAAGGGTGTCGCCCGAACTGCAGGAGGCCTTCGAGGCCACCGACCTCACGCACCTCCTCGCCGTATCAGGGAGCAACCTCACCATCATCCTGATTCTGCTGATCGGGCCACCAGGCACGGCGCTGCGCGCTGAACGGGGAGGGCTCGCCCCGCGTCTCGGCATCCCCCTGCGGGCGACGGCGCTGCTCGGCGGGGCGCTCACGCTCGCCTTCGTCGTCGTGTGCCGACCCGAGCCGAGTGTGCTGCGGGCCGCGGCCTGCGGGCTCATCACGCTGCTCGCCATCGGCACGGGCCGCCGCAGGCAGCTGATTCCCGCCCTGGCCGCCGCCGTCCTGCTGCTGGTCCTGTACGACCCGTGGCTGGCCCGCAGTTACGGCTTTCTGCTCTCCGTACTGGCCACCGGCGCCCTCCTCACCATCGGGCCGCGCTGGAGGGCCGCGCTGCGACGGCGCGGTGTGCCGCCGAGACTCGCGGAGGTGCTGGCCGCGGCAGCCGCCGCCCAGGCGGTGTGCGCGCCCGTTGTCGCGATGATGGCGGCCAGGGTGAGCCTGGTGGCGATCCCCTGCAACCTGCTTGCCGAGTTCGCGGTGGCTCCCGCGACGGTGCTCGGGTTCGCGGCCCTGGCCGCGGCTCCGGTGGCGATGCCCGTCGCCGAGCTGCTGGCCCGGTGCGCGGGCTGGCCGGCCGGATGGATCGCTTCCGTCGCCCGCACCGGGTCCGCGCTGCCCGGCGCGGAGGTCGACTGGCCGGGCGGGTGGCGTGGCGGGCTGTTGCTGGCGGGCGTGACAGCGGTGGCCGTGTTCGCAGCCCGCCGGCTGCTGCGCCACCCGTGGCTGAGCGCGGCCTGCGCGCTGCTCCTGGTGCTCGCGATCCTGCGGCCGGCGCCGCTCACCCGGATCGTCACCGGGTGGCCGCCGCCGCGCTGGAAGTTCGCCATGTGCGACATCGGCCAGGGAGACGCGTCCGTCCTCGCGGCGGGCGAGGGAACGGCCGTTGTCGTGGACGCGGGGCCGGACCCGCAGCGCGTCGACCGCTGCCTGCGCGCGCTCGGCGTCACCCGCGTACCGCTCGTCCTGCTCACCCACTTCCACGCCGACCACGTGGCGGGTCTGCCGGGTGTGCTGCGTGGCCGGGCAGTGGGCGAGATCCGGACGACGACGCTTCAGGAGCCCTTGGAGCAGAGCGTGTTCGTACGCAGGGCCGCGGCTGCCGCGCGCGTGCCGTTACTGGAGACGGCGCCGGGGGAGCATCGCCGGATCGGGCCGCTCTCCTGGCGGGCCCTGTGGCCGCCACCGCCGTCGTCCACGGTCCCCGAAGGGCCGAACGACGCCAGCGTCACGCTCCTCGTTCGCTCCGGTGCCCTGACCCTGTTGCTCCTGGGCGACCTCGAACCCCCGGCCCAGCAAGCCCTGCTGAGGGCCCATCCGATACTCCCGCCCGTGGATGTCCTGAAGGTCGCCCACCACGGCTCGGCCTACCAGGATCCCGCCCTGCTCGCCCGCGCCCGCCCCCGGCTGGCCCTGGTCAGCTGTGGCCGGGACAACCCGTACGGCCACCCCTCTCCCCGCACGCTCACCGCACTCCGCACGGGCGGGGCCACGGTGCTGCGCACGGACACGGACGGGGCGATCGCGGTGACGGGGTCGGGGCCCGGCCTGCGTGCGGTGCCGGCGGGGCGGGACGCCGTATGAGGCAGACGGACCGGACGTGCCTTAGACGAGCCAGTCGCCGTCCCGCATCAGATCGCGCTCGGCCAGTTCGTTCTCCTCGCGCCACGCCTTCACGGTTCGCGGGGTGACGCGGAGGTACACCCAGGGCTTCCGGTCGCGCGGGTCCCAGCCCAGCTTCGCCGTGAAGGCGTCGGCCGACTCCGTCGCCAGCTCCGTGCCCTCCACCGGCTCGGCGGCTCCCTCGATGAGCACCACGTCCCTGGTGTGGCCGAGGGAGACCCGTGCCTCCCCGGCCGGGGTCAGGTTCCGTGCCGTGGGGTTGGTCCGCCGGGTGCACATCAGGAGCGTGTCGCGGTCCCAGACGAACGACAGCGGCACCAGGCACGGCTCACCGTCCGGCGATGCCGTGGCGACCCAGAGGTCGTCGTCCTTCGCCAGCCGGTCGAGTACGTCCTGCTTGCGCTGCTCACGGGTGCGCGCCGGTTCCGTGGTCGTCATGCCCGCACGCTATCGACGGCTCACCCCCGCGCGCCTCGGGCAACCGGCCTAGGACCCCGCCCAGAACCGACCTAGGACCCACCTAAGACCCACCTAGGACGGACATAGGACCGACCTAGGACCGACCCAGGACCAGCGGTCATGGCCGTTCGAGCCAGCCCTCGTACTCGCCGGCCAGCGCGTGCAGCGCGTCGGCGTCGAGCCGTCGGTTCGGGTCCTCGACCACGACCAGCCACTGCGCGTCCTCGGCGTCGTCCTCGCCGGACAGCGCGTCCCGTACGAGCTGTGGCTCGTCCACGGCTCCGAAGCGCTCGCAGACCTCCACGGCCACCTCCTCGGCGGCGTCCCGGTCGGGCAGTACGAGTACGTGTCTCACATCGCTCACCTGCCCATTCTCCAACACGGACGGGATCTGGAGGGACTGTCAGTGGGTCGTGGGATGCTGGACCACGATGGCCACCAGGAAGAATTCGACCGACGATCCGCTCGCCCCCCTCACCCTCGCCGTGGGGCAGGAGGACCTGCTGCTCGACCGCGCCGTGCAGCAGGTGGTGGCGGCCGCCCGCGCCGCCGACGCCGACACCGACGTACGCGACCTCACGCCCGACCAGTTGCAGCCCGGCACCCTCGCCGAGCTGACCAGCCCTTCGCTCTTCGCCGAGCGCAAAGTCGTCGTCGTGCGCAGCGCGCACGACCTCTCCGCCGACACGATCAAGGACGTGAAGGCCTACCTCGAAGCCCCGGCCGAGGAGATCACTCTCGTACTGCTCCATGCGGGTGGCGCCAAGGGCAAGGGGCTGCTCGACGCGGCGCGCAAGGCCGGGGCCCGCGAGGTCGCCTGTCCCAAGACCACCAAGCCCGCCGAGCGCCTGTCGTTCGTACGGTCGGAATTCCGCACGCTGGGCCGCTCGGCCACGCCCGAGGCGTGCCAGGCCCTCGTCGACTCCATCGGCAGTGACCTGCGCGAGCTGGCCAGTGCCGTGGCCCAGCTCGTCGCCGACGTCGAGGGGACCATCGACGAGGCGGTCGTCGGGCGGTACTACACGGGCCGCGCCGAGGCCTCCAGCTTCACGGTCGCCGACCGCGCGGTGGAGGGCCGGGCGGCCGAGGCCCTGGAGGCCCTGCGCTGGTCGCTGTCGACCGGCGTCGCGCCCGTCCTGATCACCAGCGCCCTGGCCCAGGGGGTCCGGGCCATCGGCAAGCTGTCCTCTGCCCGCGGCGGCCGCCCCGCCGACCTCGCCCGCGAGCTCGGCATGCCCCCGTGGAAGATCGACCGCGTACGGCAGCAGATGCGCGGCTGGACACCGGACGGTGTGGCGCTCGCGCTGCGGGCCGTCGCCGAGGCCGACGCCGGCGTCAAGGGCGGCGGCGACGACCCGGAGTACGCGCTGGAGAAGGCGGTCGTCACCGTCGCCCGCGCCGCCCGCCACCGGTAGCCCCCACGTCGCGACAGGAACGACAAAGGCCCCGGCCGCCGTCCTGGGGAGGACGGGCGGCCGGGGCCTTCGCGTGAAGCCCTGAAGCCTGTCAAAGCTTTGATGCGCCGCACCCGCGTGGCGAACGCAGGCCGCGTGCGGCGCGGAGGTGCCGGATCAGGAGCGGAAGAGAGGGCCCGCTGAGTCCCTACCGGCGGTCAAGCAGGTCAATCAAGTGAGCAGGTGAGTGCTCAGCCCTGGAGGGAGGCAACCTTGTGCGCCAGCGCCGACTTCTTGTTGGCGGCGGCGTTCTTGTGGATGACTCCCTTGGAGACTGCCTTGTCGAGCTTGCGGGAAGCCTCGCGGACGGCCACGGTGGCCTTCTCGAGGTCACCAGCGGTGACAGCCTCACGGGCCTTGCGGATCGACGTCTTGAGCGAGGACTTGACGGCCTTGTTGCGCAGGCGCGCCTTCTCGTTCGTCTTGTTCCGCTTGATCTGGGACTTGATGTTCGCCACGAAAGAGCCTCTACAGGTTCGTTGGATCTTCGATGAGTGTCCCGCCGGCCGGAGACCTGCTCCGAGGGTTGTGAGACACAGCTGCTCAGCGTACCAGCGGCCCGCCGCACGGCCCAAACCGAGGCCCGCCCGCCGTCCGTGGGACCATAGAAGCTACGTATCGATCCAACATCGCCCCGAGACGAGACCCTGCGTGCCCGCGACTCCTACACACGTGCCCGAGCCGAGCCGTACCGACCCGGCGCTGATCCGCAACTTCTGCATCATCGCGCACATCGACCACGGCAAGTCCACGCTCGCCGACCGGATGCTCCAGCTGACCGGTGTGGTCGACCAGCGGCAGATGCGTGCTCAGTATCTCGACCGTATGGACATCGAGCGCGAGCGCGGTATCACGATCAAGTCCCAGGCGGTACGGCTGCCCTGGGCGCCCAACGAGGGCCCGGACGTGGGGAACACCCACATCCTGAACATGATCGACACGCCTGGCCACGTGGACTTCACGTACGAGGTGTCGCGGTCGCTCGCCGCGTGCGAGGGCACGGTGCTCCTCGTCGACGCCGCCCAGGGCATCGAGGCGCAGACTCTCGCCAACCTCTACCTGGCGATGGAGAACAACCTCACGATCGTTCCGGTACTGAACAAGATCGACCTGCCGGCCGCCCAGCCGGAGAAGTTCTCCGAGGAGCTGGCCAACCTCATCGGGTGCCAGCCCGAGGACGTGCTCAAGGTCTCGGCGAAGACCGGCCTCGGCGTGGACGCGCTCCTCGACCGCGTCGTACGGGACATCCCGCCCCCGGTCGGCGACGCCGACGCGCCCGCCCGCGCGATGATCTTCGACTCGGTCTACGACTCGTACCGCGGCGTCGTCACCTATGTACGTGTCATCGACGGAGGGCTCAACAAGCGCGAGCGCATCCGGATGATGTCCACCAACGCGACCCACGAGCTGCTGGAGATCGGCGTCTCCTCTCCCGAGATGACGCCGTCCGACGGCATCGGCGTCGGCGAGGTCGGCTACATCATCACGGGCGTGAAGGACGTCCGTCAGTCCAAGGTCGGTGACACGATCACCTCCCTGCACAAGGGCGCCACCGAGGCCCTGGGCGGCTACAAGGACCCGAAGCCGATGGTCTTCTCGGGTCTGTATCCGCTGGACGGCTCGGAGTACCCCGACCTGCGTGAGGCGCTCGACAAGCTCCAGCTCAACGACGCCGCCCTGGTGTACGAGCCGGAGACCTCCGCGGCGCTCGGCTTCGGTTTCCGCGTCGGCTTCCTCGGCCTCCTGCACCTCGACGTGATCCGCGAGCGCCTGGAGCGCGAGTTCGGGCTCGACCTGATCGCCACGGCGCCCAACGTGGTCTACCGCGTCGTCATGGAGGACGGCAAGGAGCACACGGTCACCAACCCGAGCGAGTTCCCCGAGGGCAAGATCTCGGACGTGTACGAGCCGGTCGTACGGGCCACGATCCTCGCCCCCAGCGAGTTCATCGGCGCGATCATGGAGCTCTGCCAGACCCGCCGCGGCACGCTGCTGGGCATGGACTACCTCTCCGAGGACCGCGTCGAGATCCGCTACACCCTCCCGCTCGCGGAGATCGTCTTCGACTTCTTCGACCAGCTGAAGTCCAAGACGCGCGGTTACGCCTCCCTCGACTACGAGCCCACCGGCGAGCAGTCCGCGTCCCTCGTCAAGGTCGACATCCTGCTGCACGGCGACCGGGTCGACGCCTTCTCGGCCGTCACGCACAAGGACGCGGCGTACGCGTACGGCGTGCGGCTCGTGGCCAAGCTGCGCGAGCTCATCCCGCGCCAGGCCTTCGAGATCCCGATCCAGGCGGCCATCGGCTCCCGCGTCATCGCGCGCGAGACCATCCGCGCCATCCGCAAGGACGTCCTCGCCAAGTGTTACGGCGGTGACATCTCCCGTAAGCGGAAGCTGCTGGAGAAGCAGAAGGAAGGCAAGAAGCGGATGAAGATGGTCGGCAGCGTGGAGGTGCCGCAGGAGGCCTTCATCGCGGTGCTGTCCAGCGACGACTCCGGCGGCAAGAAGAAGTAGCCACGACACGCCGCAGCACGGAAAAAGCTTGCGAAGGCGCCCTCCGTACTCACGGACGGGCGCTTTCGCATGTGAGGAAACTGTGGTGGCGGGCGCTTCCGTTCCGTTATGAAGCCGCGCGCCGCAGCCTCTTACGCCCCGGGCCCTCGCGCTTTACTCTGATCACCACTCGAAGGTTACTCGCCAGTTAAATACCAGCCAGTCGTGCAGCAGCCGCAGGCCCGGAGGACGTCGTGAGCGACACACAGACCTTGATCGAGAACCGGCCGCCGTCGGTGGCGGCACTCTTCATTGAGCGCGTGGCCGCCACGCCCGATGCTGAGGCCTACCGGTACCCCGTACCGGCCGCCTCCGGGCAGGGCGCCGACGCCTGGAAGTCGCTGAGCTGGGGGCAGGCGGCCGAGCGCGTGTACGCCATCGCCGCCGGCCTGATCGACCTCGGCGTACAGCCGGAGGAGCGCGTCGCGCTCGCCTCCAACACGCGTGTCGAGTGGATCCTCGCGGACCTCGGCGTGATGTGCGCCGGCGCCGCCACGACGACGGTCTACCCCTCGACCAACGCCGAGGAGTCGGCGTACATCCTGGCCGACTCCGAGAGCCGGTTGCTGATCGCCGAGGACGCGTCGCAGCTCGCCAAGGCGCGTGAGCGGCGGGCCGATCTGCCGAACCTCGCCCACGTCGTCGTCATCGACGCCACGGGTGTCGAGCCGGCCGAGGACGACCCCGAGGGCTGGGTGCTCACGCTCGCCGACCTGGAGGCGCGCGGCGCGGCGTACCTGGAGAAGCACCCGCGGGCCGTCGCCGAGCGGGTGGAGGCCATCACCGCCGACCAGCTCGCGACGCTCATCTACACCTCGGGCACCACCGGGCGCCCCAAGGGCGTACGGCTGCCGCACGACTGCTGGTCGTACATGGCGAAGGCCACGGTGGCGACCGGTCTGATCAGCGCGACGGACGTGCAGTACCTCTGGCTGCCGCTCGCGCACGTCTTCGGCAAGGTGCTGACCTCCGGGCAGATCGAGGCCGGGCACGTCACCGCCGTGGACGGCCGGGTCGACAAGATCATCGAGAACCTGCCGGTGGTCCAGCCGACCTACATGGCCGCCGTGCCCCGCATCTTCGAGAAGGTCTACAACGGCGTCGCGGCCAAGGCGCGGGCCGGCGGCGGAGCGAAGTACAAGATCTTCCAGTGGGCCGCCGAGGTCGCCCGCGAGTACGCCAAGGTCTCGCAGGACAACTTCCGCCGCACCGGCACCGCCTCCGCGCCCTTCGCGCTGACCGCCAAGCACAAGGTCGCCGACGCGCTCGTCTACGCCAAGATCCGCGAAGCGTTCGGCGGACGGCTGCGTGCCTGCGTCTCCGGCTCGGCGGCGCTCGCCCCCGACATCGGCTTCTTCTTCTCCGGCGCCGGCATCCACATCCTGGAGGGGTACGGGCTCACCGAGTCCAGCGCCGCCTCCTTCGTGAACCCCGGCGAGGCGTACCGCACCGGCACGGTCGGCAAGCCGCTCCCCGGCACCGAGGTGCGCATCGCGGACGACGGCGAGATCCTGCTGCGCGGCCCCGGCATCATGCAGGGCTACCACGGGCTGCCCGAGAAGACCGCCGAAGTGCTGGAGCCGGACGGCTGGTTGCACACCGGCGACATCGGCGAGCTGTCGGTGGACGGCTACCTGCGCATCACGGACCGCAAGAAGGACCTGATCAAGACGTCGGGCGGCAAGTACATCGCACCGGCCGAGGTCGAGGGCCAGTTCAAGGCCGTGTGCCCGTTCGTCTCCAACATCCTGGTGCACGGCGCGGACCGTAACTTCTGCACGGCGCTGATCGCGCTCGACGAGCCGACGATCCTGGGCTGGGCCAAGGACAACGGGCTTGAGGGCAAGTCGTACGCCGAGGTCGTCGCGTCCAAGAAGTCCGAGGAGCTCATCGAGGGCTATGTGAAGCGGCTCAACGAGGGGCTGCAGCGCTGGCAGACGATCAAGAAGTTCCGGCTGCTGCCCCGCGACCTGGACATCGAGCACGGTGAGCTGACGCCGAGCCTCAAGCTCAAGCGGCCCGTCGTCGAGCGCGAGTACAAGCACCTCATCGAGGAGATGTACGCCGGATCACGCGAGGCGTAGGAAGCGAGGTCGCGGGCGGGGCCTGAACCGGCTCCGCCCGCGCGGCACTCCAGGCATCCCCAGGCACCCCACGCACTCCAGGCACGCCAGGACTCGTTACGACCACTTCGGTGACTCCGTGCTTATGGGCGGCGTCCGTCTGTCACTCTGTTCCATGTCGCCGGCGGCGTAAGCAGAGACGGACGGGGAGCCGCACCATGGGGTCCATTCCGAGGCAGCGGAAGGCTACTTTCCGCTCAACGCACCTGCCGGTCGGGCTGCCTGACCCGCACTCGGCCGCCTGGACCAGCCTGCCCGGGAACCCTCTCGCGCCGGCCGCCGCGCGGCGCTTCGTCCGGGCCGCGCTCGCCGAATGGACCGGGCTCGGGCTGCCGGGCGCCGACGGCTTCACCGACCGGGTCGCGGACGACGCCGTGATCCTGGTCAACGAACTGGTGACCAACGCGGTCGTCCACGCGGGCACCAACGTCGAATTGGTGTGCCACCTGGAGGAGGCGACGGAGGACGACCCGGCCGCCCTGGTCGTCGAGGTCTCCGACCACCACCCCGCCCGCGTCGTACGGAACGAACCCGGCGGATCGGCGGCGACCGGCAGTCACGAGTTCGGGCGCGGCCTGCACCTCGTCGCCGCCCTCTCCGCGTGCTGGGGCGTCACCTACCGCACCGGCCTCAAGACCGTCTGGGCCCGGATCGCGATCGAAGGCGTACTGCCGGCCGTGTCCCCCGGACCGGCCGCCGACGCCGAGCAGGCGCTGCAGCGCGGGCTGCGCGCCGCCGAGATCCTCGCGCCCGTGCCCCGGCGGAGCGCGCGCGAGTACGACAGCGACTGGATCAACCGGGGCGCGCTGTCCTTCCTCGCCGAGGCGTCGGACCTGCTGACGGGCCAGTTCGACGAGGACATGATCGCGGCGCTCGCCGCGCAACTGCTGGTGCCGAGGCTGGCGGACTGGTGCGCGGTGTGGCTGGAGGAGGAGGGCGCGGCGCCGCGCCTCGCCCGCGTCTGGCACCAGCGCGAGTCCAGCGTCGAGGAACTGGGCAGGCACCTGGAGAAGGAGCCGCCGCCCGCACTGCCGGAGTCCGCGCGCGGCGGCCCCGTGCCGGTGCGGTGGCCGGGCGTGGCCGGTCCCGAGGAGGCTGACGGCCTCGACGGCACCGGCTCTGCCGAGGGCGTGGGCGGGATGGGTGGCATCGACGGTACCGACGGCCTTGACGTCATCGATGGCGCTGACCGCACGGAAGGTACCGACGGCAGTGACCGTACCGACGGCACCGACGGCACCGACGGCACCGACTGCGCCAACGGTGCTGCGGTCGCCTACCGGCTGATCGCGGGCGGGCGCGGGCTCGGGACGCTGATGCTGGGGCGGGCGGCGCTGACACGGTTCCCCGACGAAGTCACCGGCCTGGTCGAGGACTTCGTACGCCGGGTCGCGCTGGCCGTCGCCGCCGCCCGCCAGTACACCCGGCAGGCGAACATCAGCCATGTCCTCCAGCGGGCTCTGCTGCCGGGCCAGATGGCCGAGATCCCGGGCGTCGCGAAGGCCCTCGTGTACGAGCCGCGTGGGCAGGGCGTCGCGGGCGGCGACTTCTACGACGTCTTCCCGGGCGCGCCCGGCAGCTGGTCGTTCTCGCTCGGCGACGTCCAGGGCAACGGACCCGAGGCGGCGGTCGTCACCGGTCTCGTCCGGCCGTGGCTGCGGCTGCTCGCGCGCGAGGGCCGGGCGGTCGGCGAGGTACTGGGCCGGCTCAACGGGCTGCTGCTCGACGACGCGGTGGAAGCGGCGGAGGCGACGGCCAGGATGGCGGTGGTGTCGGCAGGGGCTTCCGGAGCTCCTGGCGCTCCGGTGGGCCCGCTCGCCCTGCGGGACGCGGCGCCGCAGCCCCGCTTCCTCTCGCTCCTGTACGGCGAACTCGTGCCGCTCCCGCCCGAGGACGGCGGCGGGGTGCGCTGCACGCTCGCCTGCGCGGGCCATCCGCTGCCTCTCGTCCTGCGGCCCGACGGCAGCGTACGGCCGGCCGCCGGCTCCCAGATGCTGCTGGGCGTCCTCGACGACGTGACGTACGAGAGCGAGACCTTCGTCCTCCAGGCGGGCGACACCCTGCTGTGCGTCACGGACGGCGTGACCGAGCGGCGCTCGGGACGGCGCATGTTCGACGACGCCGACGGGCTGGCGGCGGCGCTCGGGCGGTGCGTGGGGCTGAGCGCGCAGGGAGTCGCCGAACGGATCATGCGCGAGGTGCACGACTTCTCGCCGACGCCGCCCGACGACGACCTGGCGCTGCTGGTCCTCCAGGCATTCTGAGCAATCTGACCGGAGCTGTGACAATAGGTCTATGCCTTCAGTACTGCCCGACGGTGAGCCCATGCCCCACGACGGGGCGCTGCCCGCGCATGCCCTGGCCGGCGCGGCGGAGCGGCCGCTCGGCTTCTACCTGCACGTTCCGTATTGCGCGACGCGCTGCGGCTACTGCGACTTCAACACCTACACGGCGACCGAGCTGCGCGGCTCGGGCGGTGCGCTGGCCTCGCGCGACAACTACGCGGACACGCTCATGGAGGAGGTCCGCCTGGCCCGCAAGGTCCTCGGCGACGACCCCCGCCCGGTACGGACGGTCTTCGTGGGCGGCGGTACGCCGACGCTGCTGGCGGCGGGTGATCTCGTACGGATGCTGGGGGCGATCCGGGACGAGTTCGGGATCGCGGACGACGCGGAGGTCACGACGGAGGCGAATCCGGAGTCGGTGAATCCGGCGTATTTGGAGGAGCTGCGGGCCGGGGGATTCAACCGGGTGTCGTTCGGGATGCAGAGCGCGAAGCAGCACGTGCTGAAGATCCTGGACCGTACGCACACGCCCGGGCGGCCGGAGGCGTGCGTCGCGGAGGCGCGCGCGGCGGGCTTCGAGCACGTAAACCTCGACTTGATCTACGGCACGCCGGGGGAGTCCGACGCGGACTGGCAGGCGTCGCTGGACGCGGCGATCGGGGCAGGCCCCGACCACGTGAGCGCTTATGCCCTGATCGTGGAGGAGGGGACGCAGCTGGCGCGGCGGATCCGGCGGGGCGAGGTGCCGATGACGGACGACGACGTGCACGCCGACCGGTACCTGATGACGGAGTCCGCGCTGTCGGCGGCGGGTTTCGAGTGGTACGAGGTGTCGAACTGGGCGACTTCGGACGCGGCGCGGTGCCTGCACAACGAGCTGTACTGGCGCGGGGCGGACTGGTGGGGCGCGGGTCCCGGTGCCCACAGCCATGTGGGCGGGGTGCGGTGGTGGAACGTCAAGCACCCGGGTGCGTACGCGCAGGCGCTGGGGGACGGGCGCTCGCCCGGGGCCGGGCGCGAGGTGCTCCCGGCCGAGGACCGGCGCGTGGAGCGCATCCTGCTGGAGCTGCGGCTCGCGGACGGCTGCCCGCTGTCGCTGCTGGCCCCCGCGGGCCTGGCGGCGGCGGAGCGTGCGCTGGCGGACGGGCTGCTGGCGGACGAGCCGTTCGCTGCCGGGCGGGCGGTTCTGACGCTGCGGGGGCGGCTGCTGGCGGACGCGGTGGTCCGGGACCTGGTGGACTGACCGGGGGGCATGGGTGCGGGTGCGGGGTGCGCTGCGCGGGGCTTTCCCCTACCCGCCCCTTCCCGAAACTGGGGGCAAGCCCCCAGGCCCCCGGACGCCCTTCGGGCGTGTCCTCAAACGCCGGACGGACTGGGGGTGTGTTGAGGCGCTGCCCAGACCCCGCTCCTCAAACCCCAGCCGGCGCCGTAACGAAGTCGATCAGCTCCTCCACCCGCCCCAGCAGCGCCGGCTCCAGGTCCCTGTACGAGTGGACCGACGCCAGGATGCGCTGCCACGCCGCCCCCGTGTTCTCCGGCCAGCCCAGCGACCGGCACACGCCCGTCTTCCAGTCCTGGCCACGCGGGACCCTCGGCCAGGCGCGGATACCCACCGCGGACGGCTTCACCGCCTCCCACACGTCGATGTACGGGTGGCCGACGACCAAGACGCTCGCGTCCGTGACCTGGGCGGCGATGCGGGACTCCTTCGAGCCCGGGACCAGGTGGTCGACCAGGACGCCCAGGCGCGCGTCGGGGGCCGGGGAGAAGTCCGCGACGATCGCGGGAAGGTCGTCGATGCCCTCCAGGTATTCGACGACCACGCCCTCGATACGGAGGTCGTCGCCCCACACCCGCTCGACCAGTTCCGCGTCGTGGCGCCCCTCGACGTAGATCCGCCCCGCACGCGCGACCCGCGCCCGCGCCCCCGGCACGGCCACCGAGCCCGACGCCGTAAGGGCGGGACGCGGCGCCGCGGCGGGAGCCGGCCGTACCAGGGTGACGACGCGGCCCTCCAGCAGGAAGCCGCGCGGCTCCATCGGGAACACCCGGTGCTTCCCGAAGCGGTCCTCCAGGGTCACGACCGGCCCCTGCGCCGTCTTCTCGCTCCGGATCACCGCACCGCAGAAACCGGTGGTGACCTCCTCCACGACCAGATCGGCCTCGGCCGGAACCTCGGGAACGGGAGCGGTCTTCTTCCAGGGCGGGGTGAGATCCGGCCCGTACTGTCGGCTGCGCATTCCGCCGACGATAGCCCTGCCCCCACGTCACGACACGTCGAATCGCGCCGCCAGAGCGTCCCGCTGCGCCCGGACGTACGCCGCGTCCACCACCGCCCCGTGCCCCGGCACGTACGCCGCGTTCTCGCCGCCCAGCGCCAGCAGCCGGTCCAGGGCCGCCGGCCAGCTGGACGGGTGGGCGTCCGGGCCGGCCTGGGGGGTGCCCGACTCCTCCACCAGGTCACCGCAGAAGACGACCTCGGGGCTGCCCGGCACCAGCACCGCCAGGTCGTGGCCACTGTGGCCGGGGCCGACGTTCGCGAGCAGCACCTGGCGGCCGCCGCCCAGGTCCAGCGTCCACTCGCCGCACACCAGGTGGTGCGGCGCGACCAGCACGTCCGCCGCCTCCGCCGCCGCGTCCCGCTCCACCCCGTGCCGCACCGCGTCGTCCCGCAGCGCGTCGCGGTCCCGCCGCAGCAGGTCGTCGATGCCGACCGCCCCGTAGACCTCGGTGCCCGCGAACGCCGCCGTACCCATCACGTGATCGAAATGGGGGTGGGTGAGGGCGATGTGCGTCACTCTCCGGCCGGGGCCGAGGAGCCGCTGCGCCTGCGCCCGCAGCTCCGCTCCCTCGCGCAGCGTCGCCCCCGTGTCGATCATCAGCGCCCCGCCGTCGCCCCCTGCCGCCAGGCCCACCGTCGCGTCCCAGACGGGCATACGGCGCCGCCCCACCCCCGGTGCGAGCCGTTCCCAGCCTGCCTCTTCCCAACTGACGTTCATACCGCGACGCTAGCCCCATCCGTCGCGCTCCCGCCCGCTGAACAGGGCCGTCGCGCGGCGACTGGTGCGACAACGTGACCGGCCGCCCTTGCTAGGGGCGTACCCGCCCGCCGTACACTGGGCCGGGGACTGCTGGCACTCCCCCGCGGTGAGTGCCAGGGCGAGTGCCAGGCAGAAGCCGGAAGACCGACCAGCTGGAGGTGGTGCGCGATGCTCAGCGAACGCAGACTTGAGGTGTTGCGCGCCATCGTTCAGGACTATGTGGGCACCGAGGAGCCCGTCGGCTCCAAGGCGCTCACCGAGCGGCACAAGCTCGGCGTCTCGCCGGCCACCGTCCGCAACGACATGGCCGCCCTGGAGGACGAGGGCTTCATCGCCCAGCCTCATACGAGCGCCGGGCGCATCCCGACGGACAAGGGCTACCGCCTGTTCGTCGACAAGCTCGCGGGCGTCAAGCCCCTGTCGTCGCCCGAGCGCCGCGCCATCCAGAACTTCATGGACGGGGCGGTCGACCTCGACGACGTCGTGGCCCGTACGGTGCGGCTGCTCGCGCAGCTGACCCGGCAGGTCGCCGTCGTGCAGTACCCCTCGCTGACCCGGTCGACGGTCCGGCATGTGGAACTTCTCTCGCTGGCTCCCGCCCGCCTGATGCTCGTGCTCATCACGGACACCGGACGGGTCGAGCAGCGCATGGTCGACTGCCCCGCTCCCTTCGGCGAGACGTCCCTGGCGGACCTGCGCGCCCGGCTCAACAGCCGGGTCGTTGGACGCCGCTTCGCGGACGTACCGCAGCTGGTGCAGGACCTTCCCGAGTCCTTCGACAAGGAGGACCGGGGGACCGTTTCGACGGTTCTGTCCACCCTCCTGGAGACTCTGGTCGAGGAGACCGAGGAGCGGCTGATGATCGGCGGCACCGCCAATCTGACCCGCTTCGGGCATGATTTCCCCCTCACCATCCGGCCGGTGCTGGAGGCGCTGGAGGAGCAGGTCGTGCTCCTCAAGCTGCTCGGTGAGGCAACGGACTCGGGCATGACCGTACGAATCGGGCACGAGAATGCCCATGAAGGGCTCAGCTCCACGTCCGTCGTCGCAGTCGGCTACGGTTCGGGCGACGAAGCAGTCGCGAAACTCGGCGTGGTCGGACCGACCCGCATGGACTACCCCGGAACGATGGGAGCGGTACGCGCAGTGGCACGTTACGTCGGACAGATCCTGGCGGAGTCGTAAGTGGCCACCGACTATTACGCCGTACTAGGCGTACGCCGCGACGCTTCCCAGGACGAGATCAAGAAGGCATTCCGGCGGCTGGCGCGTGAGCTCCACCCGGACGTGAATCCCGATCCCAAGACGCAAGAGCGCTTCAAGGAGATCAACGCCGCGTACGAGGTGTTGTCGGACCCGCAGAAGAAGCAGGTCTACGACCTCGGCGGCGACCCCCTCTCGCAGGCGGGCGGCGGAGCCGGCGGCTTCGGCCAGGGCGGCTTCGGCAACTTCTCGGACATCATGGACGCGTTCTTCGGTACGGCGTCGCAGCGCGGCCCGAGGTCGCGCACGCGGCGCGGCCAGGACGCGATGATCCGGCTGGAGATCGACCTCAACGAGGCGGCCTTCGGCACGACCAAGGACATCCAGGTCGACACGGCCGTCGTGTGTACGACGTGTTCGGGCGAGGGCGCCGCTCCCGGCACCTCCGCGCAGACCTGTGACATGTGCCGCGGCCGTGGCGAGGTCTCCCAGGTCACCCGGTCCTTCCTGGGCCAGGTCATGACCTCCCGCCCCTGCCCGCAGTGCCAGGGCTTCGGCACCGTCGTACCGACCCCGTGCCCGGAGTGCGCCGGTGACGGGCGCGTGCGCTCGCGCCGGACGCTGACGGTCAAGATCCCGGCCGGTGTCGACAACGGCACCCGCATCCAGCTCGCGGGCGAAGGCGAGGTCGGCCCCGGCGGCGGACCCGCCGGTGACCTGTACGTCGAGATCCACGAGCTGCCGCACGCGGTGTTCCAGCGGCGCGGCGACGACCTGCACTGCACGGTCACCATCCCGATGACGGCGGCGGCGCTGGGCACGAAGTGTCCGCTGGAGACGCTCGACGGGGTGGAGGAGATCGACGTACGACCCGGCACGCAGTCCGGGCAGTCCATCCCGCTGCACGGGCGCGGTGTCACGCACCTGCGGGGCGGCGGCCGCGGTGACCTGATCGTGCACGTCGAGGTGCTGACCCCGTCGAAGATGGACCCGCAGCAGGAGGACCTGCTGCGCCAGCTCGCGAAGCTGCGCGGCGAGGAACGCCCGACGGGGCAGTTCCAGCCCGGTCAGCAGGGTCTGTTCTCGCGCTTGAAGGACGCCTTCAACGGGCGGTAGGCGGACGCCTGCGGGGAGGCGGAAGCCTCGATTCGGCGCAGTGCGGAGGGCATGAAACTATGCGTTCATGTCCTCCGCACTGACCGATCTTTGCCGTTATCCGATCGTGCAGGCCCCCATGGCGGGTGGCGCCTCCAGCCCTCAGCTCGTCGCTGCCGTCTCCGAAGCCGGTGCTCTCGGGTTCCTTGCCGCCGGTTACAAGACCGCTGACGGCATGTACGAGGAGATCAAGCAGCTGCGGGGCCTGACGAGCCGGCCGTTCGGCGTCAATCTCTTCATGCCGCAGCCGAGCCACGCCGACCCGGCCTCCGTGGAGGTCTACCGTCACCAGCTCGCCGGTGAGGCCGACTGGTACGACACCCCCCTCGGTGAGCCCGACAACTGCGCCGACGACGGCTACGAAGCCAAGCTGGCCATCCTCATCGACGACCCCGTCCCGGTCGTCTCCTTCACCTTCGGCTGCCCCACCCGGCCCGTGCTCGACGCCTTCGCGAAGGCCGGCACCCTCACCGTCGTGACCGTCACCACGCCCGAAGAGGCCCAGGTCGCGCAGTGGACCGGCGCCGACGTCGTGTGCGTACAGGGCGTCGAGGCCGGCGGCCACCAGGGAACGCACCGCGACGATCCCAAGAACGACGGCGCGGGCATAGGCCTGCTGTCCCTCGTGGCGCAGGTGCGCGAGACCGTGCAGCTGCCGATCATCGCGGCGGGCGGCGTGATGCGCGGCGCGCAGATCGCCGCGCTCCTCGCGCTCGGCGCGTCCGCGGCGCAGCTCGGCACGGCGTTCCTGGTGTGCCCCGAGTCCGGTGCGAACGTCCTGCACAAGCAGGCCATGACCAATCCGCTGTTCGTACGCACGGAACTCACCCGGGCGTTCTCCGGGCGCCCCGCCCGCGGCCTCGTCAACCGGTTCATGCGCGAGCACGGCCCGTACGCCCCCGCCGCCTACCCCCAGGTGCACCACATCACCTCCGGCCTGCGCAAGGCCGCGGCCAAGGCGGGCGACGCCCAGGGCATGGCGCTGTGGGCCGGGCAGGGGCACCGGATGGCGCGCGAGATGCCGGCCGGGCAGCTCGTCGAGGTCCTGGCGGCCGAGACCGACGCGGCGCTCGCGGCGCTGGCCCTGCGCGGCGCGGGTGGTGCCGCGTGACGGCGCCGGTGTTCGTCGTCGACGCCGTGCCGGGGAAGGGACAGTTCGTACTCGAAGGCCCCGAGGGGCGGCACGCCGTCTCGGTGCGGCGGCTGCACGCGGGGGAGCACGTCGTACTGACGGACGGGCGCGGCGCGGGCGCGGCGGCCGTGGTGCTGGCGGCCGAGGGCAAGGACCGGCTCGTCGTGGACGTGACTGATCTGACGGTGGAGCCGGAGCCGGCGCCGCGCATCACCGTCGTACAGGCGCTCCCCAAGGGCGACCGGGGCGAGGTGGCCGTCGAGACGATGACGGAGACCGGTGTCGACGCGATCGTGCCGTGGCAGGCGTCGCGCTGCATCACGCAGTGGCGCGGGGACCGGGGCGCGAAGTCCCTCGCCAAGTGGCGGGCCACGGCGCGCGAGGCGGGCAAGCAGTCGCGCAGGCTGCGCTTCCCCGAGGTCGCGGACGCGCTGACGACGAAGCAGGTCGGAGCGCTGCTGGCCACGGCGGACTTCGCGGCCGTACTGCACGAGGACCCGTCGGTGGGCAGCGAGGCGCTCGCCACCGCCGGGCTGCCGGAGACGGGCTCGATCGTGCTGGTCGTGGGGCCGGAGGGGGGCGTGTCGCCGGAGGAGCTCGCGGTCTTCGGCGAGGCGGGGGCGAAACCGTACCGGCTGGGGCGCAGTGTTCTGCGTACGTCGACTGCCGGGACGGCGGCGGCGGCGCTGCTGCTGGGCCGTACGGGCCGCTGGTCCTGACCTGCCCGGCCTGACCCACCGATCCGACCCGACCCGCCCGAGCTGTTTCCCGGAAAGGGCATCTCGATGGAACTCGCCCAGGTTCGTCTCCTCGTCTCCGACTTCCCCGCCTGTTACCGCTTCTACGGCGAAGTGCTGGGCCTGAAGCCCCAGTCGGGGTTCGAGAACGGTCCGTACGAGAAGTTCTCACCGGCTCTCGGGTCGGCCGGCATCGCTCTCCAGGACCGCGCCATGATGGCGGAGGTGCTCGGCGAGCTCGCCGACGATCCGGACGGCCACCGCTCGCTCGTGGTGCTGCGGGTCGACGACCTCGACCGGTACTGCGAGGAGATCACCGGGCGTGGGGCGGTGCTGGAGCACGGGCCCGCGCTGATGACGGAACGGATGCGGGCAGCGCACCTCAAGGACCCCGAGGGCAACCTCGTGGAGCTCCAGGAGTGGCTGCTGCTGGGCGGCTGACCTTTTCCGGGCCGGCCTTTCCCGCCGCGTGCGCCGCAAGTGTGACCGCAACTCGTCTTTTCCGCCTGCCGCCTCCGGTGGGAGGCTGCGCCCATGGTGGTTGCATTCAGGCGGACCCTGGCGGCGATCGGCCTCGCCGGTGCGGCGGTTGTGGGCATCTCGGCCTGCGAACCAGGGGCCGGCGGGATGAGTTCGGTGGCCGTCGCCATGACCACCGACCAGACCGGCACGCGCGCCCTTGAGCGTGCGGGCGTCGACGTGCGGTGGATGAGCTGTACGTCGACGGTCGGCGAGGGCGGCAAGGCCACCAACGGCACCCGCCCCGCCGCGGCGACCGGACCGAGCCGCAACGTCGCCTCCGTCGAGTGCGAGGGCGAGACAACGGACCGGCAGGACATCCGCATCGACGGCAAGGTGACCGAGGAGCGCGGCGGGCGGTGCGTGCACGGCGACCTGACGGCCAGGGTGGGCGAGCGGACCGTGTTCCGGGCGGACGTGCTCGGCGACTGTGACGCCGCGCCCACACGCACCCCCACCACCAGCGGCAACCCCACGCCTTCCGCCACGTACCGGCCGCCGGCGACCGTCACGGCCACCGTCACCGTCACCGTCACCGCCGCGCCTGACCCCCGTCCCGATCCCGGCCCCAGCTGTAGTTGCCCGCCCTCCAAGTGAGGGCGGCGCCGCAGACGTACGGGCTGGTGGGTGGGGGCAGTTGTGGGGTTCGCAGGCTTCGCCCATGCCCGACGGCTCTCCACGCACCTGCGCCGTGGCCTGGACGCAGCCGTCCACCGGATCAGCGGGCCCGTGCTCAAGGGGGCGCGGACCGGGAGGCGGATAGCATGCGGCCATACTTGATCGGTACAGCCTGATCGGCCTGATCAGCCGGAATTGAGGAGCCAGGACCATGGCGGGTGAACCCCAGGCAGACTGCCTGTTCTGCAAGATCGTCGCGGGGGAGGTGCCGGCGACGATCGTCCGTGAGACGGAGACGACCGTCGCGTTCCGCGACATCAACCCCCAGGCGCCGACGCACGTCCTGGTCATCCCCAAGGCGCACCACCGGGACGCCGCCGCGCTGGCCGTCGCCGAGCCGCAGATCCTCGCCGACGTACTCGCCGAGACAGGCAGGGTCGCCGCCGACGAGAAGGTCGACGGCACGGGCTACCGCGTCGTCTTCAACACGGGTACGGGCGCCGGCCAGACCGTCTTCCACGCGCACGCCCACGTCCTCGGCGGACGCGGCCTCAACTGGCCCCCCGGATAAGGCAGCGACCTGTGTCCGCACGAGAACTGGTGGTCCTCGGCACAGCCAGCCAGGTCCCCACCCGGCACCGCAACCACAACGGCTACCTCCTGCGCTGGGACGGCGAGGGCATCCTCTTCGATCCCGGCGAGGGCACCCAGCGCCAGATGCTGCGGGCCGGCGTGGCCGCGCACGACATCAACCGGATCTGCGTCACCCACTTCCACGGTGACCACTCGCTCGGCCTCGCCGGAGTGATCCAGCGCATCAACCTCGACCGCGTCCCGCACCCCGTCACCGCGCACTACCCGGCGAGCGGTCAGCGCTTCTTCGACCGGCTGCGGTACGCCACGGCCTACCGCGAGACGGTCCGGCTGACCGAAGCGCCGGTCGCCGCCGACGGGCCGCTGGCCACCGGGCCGTCGTACTCCCTCGACGCGTTCAGACTGTCGCACCCCGTCGAGTCGTACGGCTACCGGCTCACCGAGCCCGACGGACGCCGCATGCTGCCCGCGCTGCTCGACGAGCACGGGATCAAGGGGCCCGACGTCGGCCGCATCCAGCGCGACGAGCGGCTCGGCGGGGTCACGCTCGACCAGGTCAGCGAGGAGCGTCGCGGGCAGCGTTTCGCGTTCGTCATGGACACCAGGCTGTGCGACGGGGTGTACGCACTCGCCGAGGGCTGCGACATGCTCGTCATCGAGTCGACCTTCCTCGACGAGGAGGCGCTGCTGGCCGCCGAGCACGGTCACCTGACGGCCGGTCAGGCCGCCCGTGCCGCGCATGAAGCAGGCGTACGCCACCTGGTCCTCACCCACTTCTCGCAGCGCTACAACGATCCCGAGGCCTTCGAACGCCAGGCCCGCGACGCCGGTTTCGACGGCGAGCTGACCGTCGCCGCCGACCTGCTGCGGGTGCCTCTCCCCAAGCGCCACCCCCTGAAGCCCTGAGCTTCGCCCCGAACCCCCGCACGTCCTCGACGAGAAGACCCCCCATGCAGCTCCCCAAGGCCGAACTCCACCTCCACATCGAAGGCACCCTCGAACCCGAGCTGGCCTTCGAGCTCGCCGCGCGCAACGCCGTGGTCCTGCCCCACTCCACCACCGAAGAGCTCCGCCGCGCCTACCTCTTCGAAGACCTCCAGTCGTTCCTCGACCTGTACTACGCGCTGATGGCGGTCCTGTGCACCGAGGACGACTTCGACCGGCTCGCCGACGCCTACCTGGCGCGGGCGGCCGCGCAGGGCGTACGGCACGCCGAGATCTTCTTCGACCCGCAGGCGCACACCGCGCGCGGAGTCGGGATCGGCACGGTCATCGAGGGCCTCGCCCGCGCTCTGGACCGGAGCGAGGAGCGGCACGGGATCTCCACGCAGCTGATCATGTGCTTCCTGCGCGACCAGTCCGCCGAGTCCGCGCTGGAGACGCTGGAGGCCGCCAAGCCGTATCTGCACCGGATCGCGGCCGTCGGCCTGGACTCGGCGGAGGTCGGACACCCGCCGTCGAAGTTCCGTGAGGTGTACGAGGCGGCCGCGGCCCTGGGGCTGCGCAGGGTCGCGCACGCGGGGGAGGAGGGCCCGCCGGCGTACATCTGGGAGGCTCTCGACATCCTCGGCGTCGAGCGCGTCGACCACGGGCTTCGCTCCATGGAGGACCCGGAGCTCGTGAAGCGGCTCGTGCGGGACCGCGTGCCGCTGACGCTGTGCCCCCTGTCGAACGTTCGGCTGCGGGCCATCGACATCCTGGAGGAACACCCGCTGCGCGAGATGATGGACGCCGGGCTGCTGGTCACCGTGAACTCCGACGACCCGGCCTATTTCGGCGGGTACGTCGGCGACACCTTCCACGCCGTGCACGAGGCGCTGGGGCTCGGGCAGGAGCAGCTGCGCGAACTCGCCCGCAACTCCTTCCTCGCGGCCTTCCTCGATCACGACGAGAAGCGCAGGCAGGCGTATCTCGCCGAGGTCGACGCGTACGTCTTCTGAGGGACGTCTTTGAGGACCGCGACCTGGAAGACAGCCGCCCTGGCCCGCTGGTGGCGCCCCCGGCAGGTCGCCGTCGTATCGCCGCGAGCTCCTGTGGGCGCGTATCGGGCACACTGGCCTGAATCCGCACCACACCACAGGAGCGCAGGGTGAGCACGGTGAGAAAGCACGCAGCGGCCACGTCGGCGGTCACGTCAGCGGCCACGCCGGCGGTCATCGACAACAACGGTCAGCCGGACGAGGCCACGCACCTCGACCCCCTGGACGGGCTCCGCGCCGCCGACGACCCCTGCTGCGACGTGTTCCTCACCGGCACCGTCTTCCTCGACATCATCTTCACCGGCCTCGACAGCGCCCCGGTGCGCGGCACCGAGTCCTGGGCGCGCGGCATGGGTTCCAGCCCCGGCGGCGTCGCCAACATGGCCACCGCCCTCGCCCGCCTCGGCCTGCGTACGTCCCTGGCCGCCGCCTTCGGCGACGACCACTACGGCGAGTACTGCTGGGACGCGCTCGCCGACGGCGAGGGCATCGACCTGAAGATGTCACGCACGGTCCCCGGCTGGCACTCGCCCGTCACCGTCTCCATGGCGTACGAGGGCGAGCGGACGATGGTGTCCCACGGCCACGAGGCCCCACCGCCCGCCGAACCCGGCCCCTTCCCCGTCTGCCCGCCCCGTGCGCGGGCCGCCATCGCCGCCCTCACCCCCGGCCGGACCGAGGAGTGGATCGCCTCCGCCGCCCGCCGCGGCGCCAAGATCTTCGCCGACGTGGGCTGGGACGAGACGGGCCAGTGGGATCTGGCGGGCCTCGCCGACCTGGAGCACTGCGAGGCGTTCCTGCCCAACGCGGAAGAGGCGATGCGCTACACCCGCACCGACTGCCCGCGCGCCGCCGCCCGCGCCCTGGCGGACAAGGTGCCCGTCGCGGTCGTCACGCTGGGCTCGGAGGGCGCGTACGCCGTGGACGGCTCCACCGGGGAGACCGCCGAGGTCCCCGCCATCGCCGTCGAGGCGCTCGACCCCACCGGCGCGGGTGACGTCTTCGTCGCCGGATTCGTCACCGGTACGCTCGCGGGCTGGCCACTCGCGGACCGCCTGGCCTTCGCCGGACTGACCGCCGCCCTGTCGGTGCAGGAGTTCGGCGGGTCGCTCTCGGCGCCCGGCTGGTCGGAGATCGCGGCCTGGTGGCAGCAGGTGCAGGCCGTCGACGGGCAGGACCCGCAGGCGCTGCGCCGGTACGCCTTCCTCGACGGGCTGCTGCCGACGGCGGCCCGCGTGTGGCCCCTGCGCCGCGCCGTGCCGACGATCGGCTTCCGCAGGCCGGCGTAACCGCTCGGCAACCGAGTGCGGGACGGTGCGCGAAAAGCCTTCGGCCTTGTCAGTGCACCGACGTAGGCTTGGAGCCAAGAGGTTGTCGAGCAGCGAGAACCCTGCAACAGGAGGTATGTGCAGGCCACAGTGCCGGCCCATGACTCAGACACCCACACAGCCGCAGGCCCGCGCCCAGTTCACCGTGCCGGACAGACACCCGATGGTGACGGTTCTGGGCTCCAGCGATTCCCTGTTGCGCGTGATCGAGAACGCCTTCCCCGACGTGGACATCCACGTCCGGGGGAATGAGGTCAGCGCGGTCGGCGACCCCACAGAGGTCGCACTGATCCAGCGCCTGCTGGCCGAGATGATGCTGGTGCTCCGCACCGGACTGCCGATGACGGAGGACGCCTTGGAACGCTCGATCGCCATGCTCAGAGCGAACGGGAACGGCAGTGGCGCGGAAGCCGTCACCGAGACCCCGGCCGAGGTGCTCACGCAGAACATCCTCTCCAGCCGCGGTCGCACCATCCGCCCCAAGACGCTCAACCAGAAGCGGTACGTCGACGCCATCGACAAGCACACCATCGTCTTCGGCATCGGCCCCGCCGGTACGGGCAAGACCTACCTCGCCATGGCCAAGGCGGTCCAGGCCCTGCAGTCCAAGCAGGTCACCCGGATCATCCTGACCAGGCCCGCCGTCGAGGCGGGCGAGCGGCTCGGCTTCCTGCCCGGCACGCTCTACGAGAAGATCGACCCGTACCTGCGGCCGCTCTACGACGCCCTGCACGACATGCTCGACCCCGCCTCGATCCCGCGCCTGATGGCCGCAGGGACGATCGAGGTGGCCCCGCTGGCGTACATGCGAGGCCGGACGCTGAACGACGCGTTCATCATCCTGGACGAGGCGCAGAACACCAGCGCCGAGCAGATGAAGATGTTCCTGACGAGGCTCGGCTTCGACTCGAAGATCGTCATCACGGGAGACATCACCCAGGTCGACCTGCCCGGCGGAACCAAGAGCGGCCTGCGCCAGGTCCAGGGCATCCTGGAGGGTCTCGACGACGTGCACTTCTCCCGCCTCACGTCGGAGGATGTCGTACGGCACAAGCTGGTCGGCCGTATCGTCGACGCGTACCAGAAGTACGACGACAGCCAAAACGGGCTGTGACTTTGAAGCAGGGGTAGATCCAGCACCATGTCGATCGACGTCAACAACGAATCCGGCACCGAGGTCGACGAGCAGGCGATTCTCGACATCGCCCGTTACGCGCTCACCCGGATGCGGATCCACCCGCTCTCCGAACTCTCGGTGATCGTCGTGGACACGGCCGCCATGGAGCAGCTCCACATCCAGTGGATGGACCTCCCCGGACCGACCGATGTCATGTCCTTCCCGATGGACGAACTGCGTCCGCCGTCCAAGGACGACGAGGAGCCCCCGCAGGGGCTCCTCGGTGACATCGTGCTCTGCCCCGAGGTCGCCAAGAGGCAGGGCGAGGAAGCACAGACGCAGCACTCCATGGACGAGGAACTCCAGCTCCTCACCGTCCACGGCGTGCTGCACCTGCTCGGCTACGACCACGAGGAGCCGGACGAGAAGGCCGAGATGTTCGGCCTCCAGGCGGCGATCGTCGACGGCTGGCGGTCGGAGAAGGGCCTGACCGGTCCGTCCCCCGCGCCGACCGTTTCATGACCGCCCAACTGATCACGGGCGCCGTCCTGCTGGTCGTCGTCGCGTGGCTCGCGGCCTGCGCGGAGGCGGGCATCGCCCGCGTCTCCAGCTTCCGGGCCGCCGAGTCTCTGCGGGCCGGCCGGCGCGGCAGCACCAAGCTGGTCCAGGTCGCCTCCGACCCGGTCCGCTACCTGAACGTCGCCCTGCTGATACGGGTGGCCTGCGAGATGGCCGCAGGCGTCCTCGTCACGTACGCCTGCCTGCGCGAGTTCGACGAGACCTGGGAAGCGCTGACCATCGCCATCGGCGTGATGGTCCTCGTCTCGTACGTCGCCGTCGGCGTCTCGCCGCGCACCATCGGCCGCCAGCACCCGCTGAACACGGCGACCGCGTCCGCGTACGTCCTGCTGCCGCTCGCCCGCGTCATGGGCCCCGTCCCGCAGCTGCTCATCCTCCTCGGCAACGCGCTCACCCCCGGCAAGGGCTTCCGCAAGGGCCCCTTCGCCAGCGAGGCCGAGCTGCGCGCCATGGTCGACCTGGCCGAGCAGGAGTCCCTGATCGAGGACGACGAGCGCCGCATGGTGCACTCCGTCTTCGAGCTGGGCGACACCCTCGTACGCGAAGTCATGGTCCCCAGGACCGACCTGGTCTCCATCGAGCGCTTCAAAACGATCCGCCAGGCCCTCACGCTCGCCCTGCGCTCCGGTTTCTCCCGTATCCCGGTGACCGGCGAGAACGAGGACGACATCGTCGGCATCGTCTACCTCAAGGACCTCGTCAGGAAGACCCACATCAACCGCGACTCCGAGGCCGACCTGGTCTCCACCGCGATGCGCCCCGCCGTCTTCGTACCCGACACGAAGAACGCGGGCGACCTGCTGCGCGAGATGCAGCAGGAGCGCAACCACGTCGCCGTCGTCATCGACGAGTACGGCGGCACCGCCGGCATCGTCACCATCGAGGACATCCTCGAAGAGATCGTCGGCGAGATCACGGACGAGTACGACCGTGAACTGCCGCCCGTCGAGCCGCTCGACGACGGCTGTTACCGCGTGACCGCCCGGCTCGACATCGGTGACCTCGGCGAGCTCTTCGGCTTCGACGAGTTCGACGACGAGGACGTGGAAACGGTCGGCGGCCTGCTCGCCAAGGCCCTCGGCCGGGTCCCGATCGCGGGCGCGCACGCGACGGTGGACCTGCCCGACGGGCGCGCGCTGCGCCTGACCGCGGAGTCCCCGGCCGGCCGCCGGAACAAGATCGTCACGGTACTGGTGGAGCCGGAGGAGAAGGAGGCGGCATGACGCCGCCGTCGCCGGGAAGCTCCCGGACCGCATGGTCCGGGAGCTGATCGGGGACGCGTACGACCTGGTGGCGGCCCGCCTCGCCCAGGCGGAACGCCTGCGGCTCGGCCGGGCCTGACGCGGGGCTCAGGCGCCGCGCCGGTTCCGCAGGCCCACACCCACCAGGACCGCCGCCACCACCACGATCACCGCGTCCACGGCGAGCACGGTGCGTACGCCGTCGAAGAGAGCGCCCTGCGTCGTCGCCAGCACACCGAGCAGCGGAATGCCCACGGTGAGGCCGACCTGCTGCGTCGTGGTCACCAGACCGGTCGCCAGCCCCTGCTCCTCGTCCGGCACACCCGATGTCACGATGAGTCCGTACGAGATGATCGCCCCCAGGTGGCACATGCTGGCCAGCGAGACGGCGGCGGTGGCCAGCAGAGCGCCCGACCCGGTGCCGATGCCCAGCAGGGCTCCGACGAGCACGCCCTGACCGAGCAGCGAGCCGACGAGGGTGCGGCGGGCGCCTATGCGGCCGATGACCTTCGGGGCGTACGTACCGGCGACGGCCGACAGCGCACCCTGGACGCCGAAGACCAGACCGGTCTGCAGGGCGGAGAGCTTGAGCACTTCCTGGAGATAGAGAGTGAGTACGAAGACGACCGTGCTCATCATCGAGAAGGTCACCAGGCCGCCGAGATGCCCCAGGCGACCGTGCGGCGCCACAGCATCGGCAGCGAGACGAGCGGCGCTGCGGCACGGGACTCGACGTACACGAAGGCGGCGAAGAGGGCGAGCCCGCGACGCGTGCCACCAGGACGTCCGCGCCTCCGAAGCCGCGCTCGGCCGCCGTCGACAGGGAGTGGATCAGTGCGAGCAGGTTGCCGGTGAGACCCATCCAAAAGAATCGTATGCGAATGAGTGTGCTATGGGTAGTCGGTTCTGGTGGGTCCCGGAGATCGTGGGCCCGGGGCGAGGGTGAGCGATTAGGGTCGCGTTCGTGAAGCTGGTGATGCGGGTGAAGCTGCTGCCGACGCCCGTGCAGGCGGCGGCGCTTGAGGCGACCCTGCACGTCTGCAACGAGGCCGCCAATCATGTGTCCGCCACCGCCTTTGCTACCGGCGTCACCCGCAACCGGACACTGCGGGAGCAGACCTACACCGTGGTCAAGTGCAGGTGGGGACTGGGGGCACAGGCGGCCCAGCATGTGATCAAGAAGACGTGTGACGCGTACACCACGCTACGGGCGAATGTGAAGGCCGGGAACCTTGGCCGGCCCGGCACCAAGCGATATGAGAAGGCGACGGGCAAGCCGGTCGTGTTTCGTGAGGATTCGGCCCAGCCGTATGACGACCGGATGCTGTCCTGGCAGCACGAGACGCGCACGGTATCGATCTGGACCACGGCAGGCCGGTTGAAGGGCGTGGCATTTACTGGCCAGGCCGAGCAGCTTGAGGTGCTGGCCCGCTGCCGCAAGGGTGAGTCCGATCTAATTCGTCAGAACGGCGCATGGTTCCTCCTGGCGACTTGCGAGATTCCCGAGGCGAGGCTGAACACCCACCCGGCCGGGTTCGTCGGGGTGGACCTGGGGATCGTGAACATCGCCACCACCTCTGAGGGTTCCCGCCACAGCGGGCGGCGGATGAACCGCCGCCGCGAGCAGGACCGGACGCTGCGGCGCAAGTTGCAGAAGAAGGGCACGAAGTCTGCCAGGCGGCGGGCGAAGAAGCACGCGGGCAAGGAAGCACGGCGGGCCCGCGACATCAACCACAAGATTGCCAAGCACATCGTGGCGGAGGCTGAACGCACCGGACGCGGGATCGCCCTGGAAGACCTGGGCGGGATCCGTAAGCGGGCACGGCTGAGAAAGCCCCAACGCGCCACGCTGCACTCCTGGTCCTTCCACCAGTTGGGATCGTTCATCGCCTACAAGGCGAAGCGGGCCGGGGCCGGTGGTGTACGTGAATCCGGCGTATACCAGCCAGGAGTGCTCCCAGTGCCATCACACTCACCGACACAACCGCCCGAACCAGGCGGTGTTCATTTGCCGGGCCTGCGGATTCGTTGATCACGCAGACCGCAACTCGTCCCACAACATCGCCGCCCGCGGATGGTGGCTGTGGGTCCGCGGGGCCGAGTCACGGGCCCCTGTCCTCACGCTCATTGCGTAAGGACTGGACGCGGCGGGGCCTCGTCGAAGCCATCGATGACCCGAGCCGCAAGCCCGGCCGTTCACGGCCGGGTAGCTGACTACGGAGAAGTCGAAACGCGATCAACTGCACCGTGCGCAGCACGAGCAGGTTCAACTTGGCGGGGTCGCGCACCAGCTGCGCGTCCTGACCTGACCTGACCTGACCTGACCTGACCTGACCTGACCTGACCTGACCTGACCTGACGATCGTGCTGCACACGGCGCTTCCGGAAGCGGACACGGCGGCGAAGCTGGAGTGGCTGGCCTCGCCGGAGGGGCGGCGCGGCTCGATGTACCCGGTCGCGGGCTGACCCTGGTGCGCTCCCTATGCTCTGGACATGACTGAGACCACGCCGAGCACCGAACTCGACCCCGAGGACCGCAAGATCATCACGCTGGCGCGCAGTGCGCGTGCGCGCAATGGGGTGCCGGAGGGGGCGGCCGTGCGGGACGAGACAGGCCGGACGTACGTCGCCGGCACGGTGGATCTCGACTCGCTGAAGCTGAGCGCGCTCCGCACGGCGGTGGCGATGGCGGTCGCGAGCGGGGCGAAGTCGCTGGAGGCGGCAGCGGTGGTGACGGCGGCGGATTCCGTCTCCGCGGAGGACCGCGCGGCCGTCCGCGACCTGGGCGGCCCCGAGACGCCGGTCCTGGTGGCGGGGCCGGACGGAGCGCTGCGGCGGAGCGTGCCGGCGGGCGACTGAGCGCGGGCGTTACGGGTTTGTGCCGCTGCGCGGAGCTTTCCCCGACCCGCCCCTTCCCGGCCGTGACATTTGCGGCTCCGCCGCGGGGGGCTCCGCCCCAGGCCCCGCTCCTCAAACGCCGGAGGGGCTGGAGGATGCCGGGCAGGGGCGAGTCCTTGCGGCCCCGGCCACAGGACTTGGCCCCGCCTCGCGGCAACCATCCAGCCCGTCCGGCGTTTGAGGACACGCCCGGAGGGCGTCCGGGGGGTCTGGGGGCTTGCCCCCAGCTTCGGGAAGGGGCGGGTAGGGGATTAGCCCCGCAGGGGCCGGGGCGGGGTGACGCTGGTCTCGTGTGACGAGGGGCACGCCACGGGGGCGGCGGGCCGGGCGGCCCCCGGAGCGGGCGTGGGCGGGCCCGGCGCGATGCCCGCCCCGCCGCAGCCGGGGGGACCTTCGGCCCGGGCCTTCCGGCCCGCGCGGAAGGCGTCAAGGGGGTGGGCCGGAAGGCCCCCGGGCCCTCCCGAAGGACCGTGGATCCGGGCGCCCCGCGCTGCCACGGTGGAGGACATGCCCAGCAGGGAGCCCCGCTCCCCAGGGCAGCCCCCGCCCCCGAACAAAGGTCACCCCACGTGTTCTCCTCCCTGACCCGCACCGCCCTCCGCCGCCGCGTCACCGGTTCCTTCGTCGCCGCGGGAGCCACCGGCATGCTGGTTCTCGCCGGTACCGGCACCGCGTCCGCCGCCCCGGCCGCCGACTGGTCCGCGGTCGCGGAGTGCGAGTCCGGCGGCGACTGGAACGCGAACACCGGCAACGGCTTCTCCGGCGGTCTGCAGTTCACCCAGTCCACCTGGAGCGCGTACGGCGGCACCCAGTACGCACCGAGCGCCCACCAGGCCACCCCGCAGCAGCAGGCCGCGGTCGCCGACAAGGTCCTCCAGGGCCAGGGCATCGGCGCCTGGCCGGTGTGCGGCGCCAAGGCCGGACTCTGACAGCCGCGGCCTTTCCCGCTCTCCCCGCGTGACGTCCGGGCCGGCACTGGTCGGCCCGGCGGCGTACATCGGGGAGAATGGCACGCATGAGCGCTCGCACCCAGTCTTCCGAGGCCCCCCACCGGGCCGGCTTCGCCTGCTTCGTCGGCCGCCCCAACGCGGGCAAGTCCACCCTGACGAACGCTCTGGTCGGCCAGAAGGTCGCCATCACCTCCAGCCGGCCGCAGACCACGCGCCACACCGTGCGCGGCATCGTGCACCGCCCCGAAGCGCAGCTGATCCTGGTGGACACCCCCGGCCTCCACAAGCCGCGCACACTGCTGGGCGAGCGTCTCAACGACGTCGTACGCACCACCTGGGCCGAGGTCGACGTGATCGGCTTCTGCCTGCCCGCCGACCAGAAGCTCGGCCCCGGCGACAAGTTCATCGCCAAGGAACTCGCGGGAATCAAGAAGACGCCGAAGGTCGCGATCGTCACCAAGACCGACCTCGTCGACTCCAAGCAGCTCGCCGAGCAGCTCATCGCCATCGACCAGCTCTCCAAGGAGCTCGGCTTCGAGTGGCAGGAGATCGTCCCGGTGTCCGCCGTCGGCGACAAGCAGGTCTCGCTCCTCGCCGACCTGCTGGTCCCGCTGCTCCCGGAGAGCCCCCCGCTCTACCCCGAGGGTGACCTCACGGACGAGCCCGAGATGGTGATGGTGGCGGAGCTGATCCGCGAGGCCGCGCTCGAAGGTGTACGGGACGAGCTGCCGCACTCCATCGCGGTCGTCGTCGAGGAGATGCTGCCGCGCGAGGACCGCCCGGCGGACAAGCCGCTGCTCGACATCCACGCGAACGTCTACATCGAGCGCCCCAGCCAGAAGGGCATCATCATCGGCCCCAAGGGGCAACGCCTGAAGGACGTCGGCACGAAGTCGCGCAAGCACATCGAGGCGCTACTGGGCACCCCGGTCTTCCTGGACCTGCACGTGAAGGTCGCGAAGGACTGGCAGCGCGACCCGAAGCAGCTGCGCAAGCTCGGCTTCTGAGCCGGACCGTCGGATCCTGAGCGCGGCGGCCGACGCCGCCGGTTCCGACGCCGACAGCCGTCGGGCATCGGGTGCTGGGCGTGGGCGAGAAGCGTCAGACGGCGATGAGCCGGATCCGGCTGCCGCAGAGCTTCGTCATGTCGTCGAGGTCCGATGTCAGCATCGTGACTGGCCCTGGCTGCCGGAGGGCCGCTTCGGCGACAGTGGCGTCGATGGCGTACTTGTGGCCGTGCAGCCCGGCGTCCTTGAGCAGCCGAGCCGAGGCCTTTGCGCTCTGTTCGGTCACGGGTTCCACCTTGACGAGTGAGAGCAGCCAGACCAACCGATCCATGCGGGTCTTCGCGTGCGTGACCTCGATGATCGTGTTGGCGCTGATGACCAGGCCGGTCTCGCTGCGCTGTGCCGAGTCGACGAGCGCGGTCACCTTGCGGTCGCCGGCGATCCAGGCGGACAGGCCCTGGGAGTCGAGGACAAGGGTCGTCACGCCGCTTCCTCGCGCGCGGTGCCGGTGCCGTGCAGGAGCGCGTCGGCCTGAGCGCGCTCTTCGTCGGTGAACGCGCCGTGCTCACGTTCGTACCGACGCAGTTCCTCGGCGAGCAGGTCATTGCGGATCCTGCGGGCGAGGGCTTCCGCGGCGTAACCGGACAGGTTGTCCGTGAGCCCCCGGGCCGATTCCACGAGTTCTTCGGGAAGCGAGATGGTGATCTTCTTGGTGGCCATACAGCTACCATACCGTGGTATGGCCGCCTCGGCCGGTCCTATTCCGCGGACGCCTCCATCGCCGTTCCGATGCGCCGGAAGCCCGCCCGGGCGTAGACGCGCGCGACCGCGTCGTCTGTCGCGGTGAGGAACACCGTGGTGATGCCGTGGGCGCGTGCGTCCGCGGCCAGTTCCGCCGTGACCGCTACCGCCAGGCCCCGGCGCCGGGCCGACGGCAGGGTGCCGACGCCGACTATCTCGGTGGCCGTGCCCACCGGCAGGTGCTGGCCCGCGCAGAGCACCACGCCGTCCTCCACGGCCGCCGCGACGACGGACCGGCCGGCCCGGATCCGGTCCGCGACCCTTTCCACCGAGCCGTCGCCCTCGGCCTTCCGGGCCTCGATCACGGCGGCGAGTTCGGCGGGTCCGGCCTGCCCCACCGCCGTACCCAGGTCGGCGAAGGCGAGGTACGGGACGGCGAGGGCGCCGGGCAGCGCCGGATCGTCGACGCTGAGGAGGCGTACCAGGGAGTTCGGGGGCGGGGCGAGTCCGTCGTCCTTCAGGAGCATCAGCGGACGCTCCCGCGTCGCCAGCCCCGTCTCCTCCAGCGTCCGCCGCAGGCCCGGCGTCGTCTCCGGTACCCACTCGAACGCCTCCGGCACCCCCAGCTCCCGCTGGCGCGCCCCGACCCGCTCGACATCGGCGGCGGTCACCGGGGCGCCGGGCCACCCCAACGTCGGCCGGGCGTAGTAGGGGTGGCCCGAGCCGGTCTGCACGAAGAGGGTCAGCGGGCCGAAGTCCTCGGCGCGGGCGCCGGTGCGCGGTACGGCGTCGTAGTAGCGCTCGAGCCGGGTGAGGATGTCAGTGGTGGCGGAAGTCATCCGCGCATCCCATCATCCGGTGGACCCCGCACGCCCCTTCTTTTTCCGGGCGTTCAGTTCCGGCCGTTCAGTTCCAGGCGTTCAGGCCCCTTCCGTCAAGACCTGCGAGATGAGCTTGCTCTGAGCCTCGGTCAGCCGTGGGTCCGCGCAGTAGACGGTCTTCCCGTCGACCGTGATCTGGTAGCTGAATCCGTCCGGCACGCCGATCGGCGGCGTGCCCCGGCCGGCGGCGACCGCCTCCTCGGCCAGGGCCTGCCACTCACTCGCGTCGGGCCGTCCGGAGGTGTCCACCTCGGCGTATCGCTCGATCCCGGCGAATCCGCCCGTACGCCTTACCCCAATTCGCATGGGTCCCGTTCTAGTACGGATACGGCTCAGCCGGTAGGCACCCCGACCTGGGACCACGCTTTCAGCAGAGCCTCCTGCTCCTCGCCGTCACCGAAACGGGCGTGCGCGGCCGCCACGGTGGCCCGCGCGAAGTCGGTGAAGCTCGCGTCGACCTGGAGACCCCCGCCGGTCAGGGTGTCGTACCAGATCTGTCCCGCTCCTTCCCACGCCTTGCCGCCGAGGGCGGTGGCTAGCAGGTAGAAGGCGCGGTTGGGGATGCCGGAGTTGATGTGGACACCGCCGTTGTCCCTGCCGGTACGGACGTAGTCGGCCATCGTCGCGGGCTGCGGGTCCTTGCCGAGTACGTCGTCGTCGTACGCCGTGCCGGGCGCCTTCATGGAGCGCAGGGCCACCCCGGTGACGCGCTCGGCCAGCAGGCCCGCGCCGATCAGCCAGTCGGCCTGGTCGGCGGTCTGGTCGTTGACGTACTGCTTGACCAGGGAGCCGAAGACGTCGGACACGGATTCGTTGAGCGCGCCGGGCTGGCCGAAGTAGGTGAAGTTGGCCGTGTACTGCGTCAGGCCGTGGGCCAGCTCGTGGGCGATGACGTCCACCGGCAGCGTGAAGTCGCGGAAGATCTCGTCGCCGTCGCCGAAGACCATCTGCTGTCCGTCCCAGAAGGCGTTCCCGTAGTTCTCGCCGTAGTGGACGCTCGCGACGAGCGGCAGACCGTTCCCGTCGACGGACTTGCGCCCGAAGGCCTTGAGGAGGAGATCGAAGGTCGCGCCGAGGCCCGCGTACGCCCGGTTGACAGTCGCGTCCTGGCCGGGCTCGTCGCCCTCGCCGCGCACTTTGACGCCCGGCAGTTCCTGGCGGTGCTGCGCGTCGTAGAGGGTGCGGTGCGGCTTGTCGCCGGCCGCGTCCGCCGGCCGGGCGGCCGGCGGGGCGCCGAGGACCGTGGTCAGCCGGCGGTGGGTGCGCTGGGCGGCGTCCGCTTCGAGGGTCCGGCGGGCGGGGCCCGCGAGCGCCGGGTCGTCGGCCTGGGCGAGCTTGTCGAGGACGTGGGGCGGCACGATGGTGCAGAACACGGGATGGGTGGCCTTCATGGCCGCAATGTGGCACCGCGTCACTGCGCTGTCACTAGTTGCGACCATGATTGACGAAATCGAGTGATGGATCACTTTCGCCCGTTACTCGCCCGTTGCTGATGGGGTGGTCCCGCATACTGATACGGGACCGGCGAAACCGGCTCCCCTCGGCTAGGCTGCGGCACATCATGCGTTACGGGCTGCTCCTTCTTAGCTGCCGCGGCGAGGGTCTGTAGTTGTAGGCCGACCCCCTCCCCGCGGAGTCTGGTGCTGCAGCGACACCGTCGGCCGTCCCCTTTGCAGGACACCGAGGAGCCCTACGCGATGAACGCCCCTGTTGGCCGCCCCACGCCGATCACCAACGCGACGCAGCTGCAGAAGCCGTCCGGGATGCCGATCCACAAGTACGGCACGTACGAAGCGGTCGACATCCCCGACCGCACCTGGCCCGACAACCGGATCACCAAGGCGCCCCGCTGGCTGTCGACCGACCTGCGCGACGGCAACCAGGCACTGATCGACCCCATGAGCCCCGCCCGCAAGCGCGAGATGTTCGACCTGCTCGTACGCATGGGCTACAAGGAGATCGAGGTCGGCTTCCCGTCGTCCGGCGAGACCGACTTCAACTTCGTACGCTCCATCATCGAAGAGGGCGCGATCCCCGAGGACGTGACGATCTCCGTCCTCACCCAGGCGCGCGAAGAGCTGATCGAGCGGACCGTCGAATCGCTGGTCGGTGCGCGGCGCGCCACCGTGCACCTCTACAACGCCACCGCGCCGACGTTCCGGCGCGTCGTCTTCCGCGGCTCCAAGGAGCAGGTCAAGCAGATCGCCGTGGACGGCACGCGCCTGGTCATGGAGTACGCCGACAAGCTGCTGGGCCCGGAGACGATCTTCGGCTACCAGTACAGCCCGGAGATCTTCACCGACACCGAGCTGGACTTCGCCCTGGAGGTCTGCGAGGCGGTGTGTGACGTGTGGCAGCCGGAGGAGGGCCGGGAGATCATCCTCAACCTGCCCGCCACCGTCGAGCGCTCCACGCCGTCCACGCACGCGGACCGCTTCGAGTGGATGTCGCGGAACCTGACCCGGCGCGAGTACGTCTGCCTGTCCGTGCACCCGCACAACGACCGGGGTACGGCGGTGGCGGCGGCCGAGCTGGCGATCATGGCGGGCGCCGACCGTATCGAGGGCTGCCTGTTCGGGCAGGGCGAGCGCACCGGCAACGTCGACCTGGTGACGCTGGGCATGAACCTGTTCTCCCAGGGCGTCGACCCGCAGATCGACTTCTCGCAGATCGACGACATCCGCCGCACCAGCGAGTACTGCAACCAGATGGAGGTCCACCCGCGCCACCCCTACGCGGGCGACCTGGTCTACACCGCCTTCTCCGGCTCCCACCAGGACGCCATCAAGAAGGGCTTCGACGCGATGGAGGCCGAGGCGGCCGCCGCCGGCAAGACGGTCGACGACATCGAGTGGGCCGTGCCGTACCTGCCGATCGACCCGAAGGACGTGGGCCGTTCGTACGAGGCGGTCATCCGGGTCAACTCGCAGTCCGGCAAGGGCGGTATCGCGTACGTCCTGAAGAACGACCACAAGCTGGACCTGCCCCGCCGCATGCAGATCGAGTTCTCGCGGATCATCCAGGCCAAGACGGACGCCGAGGGCGGCGAGGTCACGCCGAAGGCGATCTGGTCGGTCTTCCAGGACGAGTACCTGCCGAACTCCGAGAACGCGTGGGGGCGCATCCAGCTGCGTTCCGGCCAGACGACGACCGACACGGACGGCCAGGACACGCTGACCGTCGAGGCGGTCGTGGACGGCGTCGACACGGTGCTGACCGGCACCGGCAACGGCCCGATCTCGGCCTTCTTCGAGGCACTGGGCGCGATCGGCGTGGACGCCAGGCTGCTGGACTACCAGGAGCACACGATGAGCGAGGGCGCGAGCGCCCAGGCCGCGTCGTACATCGAGTGCGCCATCGACGGCAAGGTGCTGTGGGGCATCGGCATCGACGCCAACACCACGCGCGCGTCGCTGAAGGCGGTCGTTTCGGCCGTGAACAGGGCCACGCGCTAGGACCCGGTTCTCCGGTTCCCGAACGCCGGGCGGGCTGTTTTTCGGCCACGCCCGGCGTTTTGCGTGTCTCTCACGCCGACAGGGTGCTGACGCGACATCACGGATGTGGCTAACATCACGGCAACGCGGCAGGGTTGCCGGAGCGTTTCGGAGGTGCGACGTGCTGCTGGTTCGAGGGCGGAAACAATGCGTATGGGGCATTCGCACCGCGTGGAACACCGTCGGCGACGGTGACTTCTTCTGCCCGGACTGCGGCGGCGACCGCAACTACCGGCGCCGTACGGGCCGCAGGCGCTTCACCGTTCTGGGCATCCCGCTGCTGCCGCGCGGTGACGTCGGCCCGGTCATCGAATGCGCCGCCTGCCAGACCCACTTCGGCACCGAGGCGCTCGACCACCCCACCACCGTCCGCTTCTCCGCGATGCTGCGCGACGCCGTCCACACCGTCGCCCTCGCCGTCCTCGCCGCGGGCGGCACGTCCTCCCGTACGGTCAGAGTCACCGCCGTCGCGGCCGTCCGCGCCGCCGGGTTCGACGACTGCACCGAGGACCAGCTCACCACCCTCATCGACGCCCTCGCCGCCGACACCGGACGCCTTCCCGGGGCGTACGAAGGGACCCCCGAGCCCTGCGGCGCCGCGCTCGCCATCGAACTGCACGAGGCACTCGAACCGCTGGCCCCGCACCTCGCCCCCGCCGGCCGCGAATCGATCCTGCTCCAGGGCGCCAGGATCGCCCTCGCCGACGGCCCGTACAGCCCGGCCGAACGCGAGGTGCTGACGATCGTCGGCGGCGCGCTGCTGATCTGCCCGGACGACACGGCCCGGCTGCTGGCGGCCGCCCGTACGCCGTCCTGAACGTCCGCCCGGCTCAGTCCTGAGGTGCCGCGCTCGCCCGCAGCATCGCCTCGCGCTCGACGATCTTCACGCGCTCGCGGCCCTCGGCGGCGCCCAGCGCGCGCTCCGCGCTGTCGAGGCGGTGCCAGCCCTCCCAGGTCGTGTACGGGACGTCCTTGCCCGCGAGGAAGTCCACCACGGCGTCCTCGCCGGGCGCGGCGGGAGCGGTCAGACGGCCGGCACGGTGGTCCTCCAGGAGGTTCGCCACCGTCTCGTTGGCGTCGCCCTTGGTGTGGCCGATGAGGCCGATGGGACCGCGCTTGATCCACCCGGTGACGTACGTCGACTGAAGGTGCTCGCCCGCCTCGATGACGCGGCCGCCCTCGTGCGGGACCGTACCGGTGAGGAAGTCGAAGGGCAGCTTGGGGAGTTCGTCGGAGAGGTAGCCGACCGCCCGGTAGACGGCCTGCACGTCCCAGGTGTGCGTCTCGCCCGTGCCGGTGACGTTGCCCGTGCCGTCGAGCCGGGTCCGCTCGGTGCGCAGGCCGACGACCCTGCCGTCCTCGCCGACGACCTCGGTGGGCGACTCGAAGAAGTGCAGGAAGAGCTTGTGCGGCCGGTCGCCGATGTCCCGGATCGCCCAGTTCTCCAGCGTCTTGGCGACCATGTCCGCCTGCTTGTTGGCGCGCCGGGTGGCGATGCTGCCGTCGTCGTAGTCGATGTCCTCGGGGTTGACGATGACTTCGATGGTGGGGGAGTGGTCGAGCTCGCGCAGCTCCATCGGGCTGAACTTCGCCTGGGCCGGTCCGCGCCGTCCGAAGACGTGGATCTCGCGGGCCTTGTTGGCGGCGAGACCGTCGAAGACGTTCGGCGGGATCTCGGTCGGCAGCAGTTCGTCGGCGGTCTTCGCGAGGATGCGGGCCACGTCCAGGGCGACATTGCCGACCCCGAGGACGGCGACCTTCTCCGCGTCCAGCGGCCAGGTGCGCGGCACGTCCGGGTGGCCGTCGTACCAGGACACGAAGTCCGCGGCGCCGTAGGAGCCGTCGAGCTCGATGCCGGGTATGTCCATCGCCCGGTCGGCGCTCGCGCCGGTGGAGAAGATCACCGCGTCGTAGAACGCGCGCAGGTCGTCCAGGCCGATGTCGGACGGGTAGTCGACGTTGCCGAAGAGCCGTATCTGCGGCTTGTCCAGGACCTGGTGCAGGGCGGTGATGATGCCCTTGATGCGGGGGTGGTCCGGGGCGACGCCGTAACGGATCAGCCCGAAGGGCGCCGGCATACGCTCGAAGAGGTCGATGGACACCCCGGGGTCGGTGGCGGCGTCGGACTTCAGCAGGGCGTCTGCGGCATAGATGCCGGCGGGGCCGGCGCCGACGATCGCGACCCTCAGGGGGCGGGGCATGGGGGGTTTCCCTTCGGGTGGCGACAACTGTCTCGTGCGTCACCCTAGGCAACGAAATGCCGGATCAGGTACTTGACCCCTCCCTATGACCCCATAAGCAGCTCTTATGAGTACTCAAAGGTCTCCTTGATGACGGGGCCTGGGCGAGAATGGGCGCATGACCCTGTTCCGCGACGACGGCATCGTGCTGCGCACCCAGAAGCTGGGTGAGGCGGACCGCATCATGCTGTGTCTTCCCGGGGATCAACCCCCGGACCCCCGGCCGGACACCCGTGGGGGCTCGCGATGACTCTCTTCCGCGACGACGGCGTCGTGCTGCGCACCCAGAAGCTGGGGGAGGCGGACCGGATTATCACGCTGCTCACTCGCGGTCACGGCCGCGTACGCGCCGTCGCGCGCGGCGTCCGGCGGACCAAGTCGAAGTTCGGGGCCCGGCTGGAACCCTTCTCGCACGTCGACGTGCAGTTCTTCTCACGCGGCAGCGAACTCGTCGGGCGCGGCCTGCCGCTGTGCACCCAGAGCGAGACGATCGCTCCGTACGGCGGCGGAATCGTCACGGACTACGGCCGCTACACCGCCGGTACGGCGATGCTGGAGACCGCCGAGCGGTTCACCGACCACGAGGGCGAGCCCGCCGTACAGCAGTACCTGCTCCTCGTCGGCGGCCTGCGCACCCTCGCCCGCGGCGAGCACGCGCCGAACCTCATCCTCGACGCCTTCCTGCTGCGCTCGCTGGCCGTCAACGGCTACGCGCCCAGCTTCAACGACTGCGCGAGATGCGGACTGCACGGGCCGAACCGGTTCTTCTCGGTCGCCGCGGGCGGCGTCATATGCGGCGACTGCCGGGTGCCCGGAAGCGTCGTACCCTCGGCGGAGGCCGTCGGACTGCTCAGCGCGTTGCTGACGGGGGACTGGGAGACGGCGGACAGTTGCGAGGCACGGCACGTCCGGGAGGGCAGCGGACTGGTGTCGGCGTATCTGCACTGGCACTTGGAGCGCGGACTACGCTCGCTGCGGTATGTGGAAAAGTGAATTGAGGGAGAGAGAAGCTCATGGCACGACGCGGGATTCTGGGCCGTAACCGGCGCGAGTACAAGACGCCGGAACCGCACCCGTCCGGTGCGCGACCGCCGAAGATCCCCGGCGAGCTGGTCCCGGAGCATGTGGCGGTCGTCATGGACGGCAACGGCCGCTGGGCGAAGGAGCGCGGGCTTCCGCGCACCGAGGGCCACAAGGTCGGCGAGGGCGTCGTCCTGGACGTGCTCAAGGGCTGCATCGAGATGGGCGTCAAGAACCTCTCCCTGTACGCCTTCTCCACCGAGAACTGGAAGCGCTCGCCCGAGGAGGTGCGCTTCCTGATGAACTTCAACCGGGACGTCATCCGCCGCCGGCGGGACGAGATGGACGAGCTGGGCATCCGTATCCGCTGGACGGGCCGGATGCCGAAGATGTGGAAGTCCGTCGTCCAGGAGCTCCAGGTCGCCCAGGAGCAGACCAAGGACAACGACGCGATGACGCTGTACTTCTGCGTCAACTACGGCGGGCGCGCGGAGATCGCGGACGCGGCGCAGGCGATCGCGCGCGATGTCGCGGCGGGCAAGCTCGACCCGTCGAAGGTCAACGAGAAGACCTTCGCGAAGTACATGTACTACCCGGACATGCCGGATGTGGACCTCTTCGTACGCCCCAGTGGCGAGCAGCGCACCTCCAACTACCTGATCTGGCAGAGCGCGTACGCCGAGATGGTCTTCCAGGACGTGCTGTGGCCCGACTTCGACCGCCGTGACCTGTGGCGCGCCTGCGTCGAATACGCCTCCCGTGACCGCCGCTTCGGCGGCGCCGTCCCGAACGAGGAGCAGCTCGCCGCGGGCAGCATGTAGAGGGCTAGGATCCCGCCTCATGGATCACCAGGGGCGGGACCTCATCCAGGCCGCGGAGACCGTCGAGCTGACCTACCGGCCGACGCGCGGCGACATTCTGGCGGGCATCCGGGTGCGCGACCGCGTCCGGCACTTCCACGTGCTCCGGGGGGCGGTGATGGCGCTCTTCGCAGGCTTCGGGCTGCTGCTGGTGGTGGCACCCGGCGGGCCCCCGGCGGGTAACGTCCTGCTGTGCGGACTGGTTGTCCTGTTCGTCTGGTCGGTTCCGCACCTCCAGGCGCACCACGTGCTGCGCATCGTGAAATGGCAGGGCGAATACCGTGCGACGGTCACCGACGCGGGTGTCTCGGCCACCAACGAGCACGCGACCCTGACCACGCGCTGGTCGCTCTTCCGGGGTTACCGGGAGACCCGCGACCACGTCGTCCTCCTCAGTCGGGATCCGAACATCCTGTGCCTGGAGGTCCTGCCCAAGCGAGGACTCGGGGCCCCGGACGACATCGACCGGCTGCGGGCGATCCTCGACCGGAACCTGCGGCGGGTCTGAGGCGGTTCAGGTACGAGAGCGGGCCCGCACCGAACCGTCGGTGCGGGCCCGCTCTCGTACCGCCTCAGACGCTTGCCGCGCACTCCACGCACGTGCCGAAGATCTCCACGGTGTGGGCCACGTTGACGTAGCCGTGCTGGGCCGCGATGGCCTCGGCCCACTTCTCCACCGCGGGGCCCTCGACCTCGACGGCCTTGCCGCAGACCCGGCACACCAGGTGGTGGTGATGCTCACCGCTGGAGCAGCGCCGGTACACCGCCTCGCCTTCGCTGGTGCGCAGTACGTCGACCTCGCCGGCGTCGGCGAGGGACTGCAAGGTGCGGTAGACCGTCGTCAGCCCGACCGAGTCGCCCCGGTGCTTGAGCATGTCGTGAAGCTCCTGCGCGCTGCGGAACTCGTCCACCTCGTCGAGCGCCGCCGCGACGGCGGCCCGCTGCCGGGTGGACCGGCCACGCACCGGGGATGGGGTTCCCGCAGTCGTCACAGGTGCCTCCTCTGGTCGCCCGTACGTATGTCGGGCCATTCTGTCAGGTCGCCGCCGAGTGCCGGTCAGACCTTGACACCATTGGCGGGGCGGGAGGTCTGCGGCAGTCCGCCCGCCTCCACGCTACATCCCGGCCCCGACCCGGCCTCCGCGTCCCTCAGCGCCCGTGCCCGGCGCCTGGCGAGCGGTGTGGCCAGCGCGGTCAGTACGAAGAAGACGCCGATGGCCAGCAGCACGATCGTCGCGCCCGGCGGCACTTCGTACTCGTACGAGGTCACCGTGCCCGCCAGCGTCACCGCCGTGCCGATGATCACGGCCAGTACGAACGTGACCTTGAAGGACCGGGTGATCTGCTGCGCCGCCGCCACCGGCACCACCATCAGCGCGCTGACCAGCAACAGCCCCACCACGCGCATCGCGACGGTGACCGTGACGGCCGCGGTGACCGCGATCAGCAGATTCAGGGCGCGCACCGGCAGACCGGTCACGCGGGCGAACTCCTCGTCCTGGCTGATGGCGAAGAGGTGCCGCCGCAGACCGACCGTGACGAGCATCACAAAGGCGGCGAGCAGGCAGATCGCGACGACGTCCGAGTCCGAGACGGTCGACAGGGAGCCGAAGAGGTACGAGGTGAGGTTGGAGTTGGAGCCGTTCGGCGCGAGGTTGATCAGCAGGACACCGCCTGCCATGCCGCCGTAGAAGAGCATGGCCAGTGCCATGTCGCCGCGCATGCGCCCGTACCAGCGGATCAGTTCCATCGCGACGGCGCCGGCGATCGAGACGAGGGCGGCCATCCACACCGGGTTGGCGCTGAGGAGGAAGCCGAGGCCGACTCCCGTCATCGCGACATGGCCGATGCCGTCGCCCATCAGGGCCTGGCGGCGCTGTACGAGGTAGATGCCGACGGCGGGGGCGGTGATGCCGACGAGGACGGCGGCGAGCAAGGCCCGCTGCATGAAGGCTGTTTCGAGGATTTCCATGATCAGGTCAGCAGTCCCGTCCGGACGGGCTCGGAATCCGAGTGCGGATGTACGTGATCGTGGCCGGGCAGCGCGTGCTGGCCCAGCGACTCCGGTGGCGGCCCGTCGTGGGTGACGCAGCCGTCGCGCAGGACGACCGCGCGGTCGATCAGGGGCTCCAGGGCACCGAGTTCGTGGAGTACGAGGAGCACGGTCGTACCGGCCACGACCTGCTCGCGCAGCGTCGAGGCGAGGATCTCCTGGCTGGTCAGGTCCACGCCCGCCATCGGCTCGTCCATGATCAGCAGCTCGGGCTCGGAGGCGAGCGCCCGCGCTATGAGGACGCGCTGGTGCTGGCCGCCGGAGAGGGCGTTCACGGAGTCCTTGGTGCGGTCCGCGAGCCCGACGAGCTCGATGGCGCGGTGCACGGCGGCGCGGTCGGCCTTCGAGGGCCAGCGAAGCTTCGTACGGGAGAGGCGGCCGGAGGAGACGACCTCGTACACCGTCGCGGGAACGCCGCTCGCGGCCGTGGTGCGCTGCGGTACGTACCCGACGCGCGACCAGTCGCGGAAGCGGCGCAGCGGCGTACCGAACAGGTCGACGGAGCCGCCGGTGAGCGGCACCTGGCCGATCACGGAACGTACGGCCGTCGACTTTCCGGAACCGTTGGCGCCGAGCAGCGAAACGACCTCACCGCGGTGCACGGTGAGGTCGATGCCGCGCAGCACGGGGCGCGAGCCGAGCGTGGCCGTGGCCCCGCGCAGGGATATGACGGGCTGCTCTGGCTCTGGCTTCATGGCTCGCGCCTCCGATGCTGCTGGTGGTGCTGGGTTGCTGGAGGAGACCTGCTTCACTTCGCGCCGAGGGCCTTCTCCAGCGCGGCGAGGTTGGACTCCATGACCTCGATGTAGTTATCGCCCTTGGACTTGTCCGTGATTCCCTCCAGCGGGTCCAGGACATCGGTCTTGAGGCCGGTGTCGCCCGCGAGGGTCTTGGCGGTCTTGTCGCTGACGAGCGTCTCGAAGAAGACCGTGGTGACCTTGTCGTCCTTGGCGATCTTCTGGAGGTCCTTCATGCGGGAGAGGCTGGGCTCGGAGTCGGGGTCGAGGCCGCTGATGCCCTCCTGCTTGAGGTCGTAGCGCTCGGCGAGGTAGCCGAAGGCGGCGTGGGTGGTGATGAACGTCCGGGTGTCGGTGTTCTTCAGACCCTTCTCGAACTTCGTGTGCAGGCCGTCGAGCTTGGTGACCAGGGCGTCGGTGTTCTTCTTGTACGCCGCGGCGTTGTCGGGGTCGGCCTTCTCCAGGGCCTTGCCGACGCCCTTGGCGACCTCGGAGTACTTCACGGGGTCGAGCCAGATGTGGGGGTCGCCGGCGGCTTCGGCGTGGTCGTGGCCTTCTTCTTCGGCGTGCGCGTCGGTGTGCTCGTCCGCGTGCTCGTCGCCCGCGTGCTCGTCGTGGCCGGCCTCGGTGCCGTGTTCTTCGAGGTGGGTGAGGCCGGCGGCGTCGACGGTGTTCTTCACACCGGACTGCGCGACCGCCTCGTCGACGGCGGGCTGGAGGCCCTTGAGGTAGAGGATGAAGTCCGCTTCGCCGAGCCCGGCGGTCTGCTTCGGGCTGAGCTCCAGGTCGTGCGGCTCCACACCGGGCTTCGTGAGGGTCGATACGGCGACGTGCTCGCCGCCTATCTCCTCGGCCAGGTACTGCATGGGGTAGAACGACGCCACCACGTCGAGCTTGCCCTCGCCGTTCTTGTCGGCGGCGCCGGAGGAGGAAGAGCAGGCACTGACGGCCATCAGGCCGAGCGCGACGGCTCCGGCGGTAGCGGCGGTGGGTATGAGGCGTCGTCGTACGTTCATGACACCCATTTTCAACAAAAGTGGAAACGATTGTCAATAATGACGGGTGTGACGTGGAGCTACGAGCGCCGGTAATCTGAATCATTCGCGTTCGTCGTCGTCGTAATGAAGAGAGCACCGTGGCCGCCGACAAGATCGACACCATCGTCAGCCTGAGCAAGCGCCGTGGCTTCGTCTACCCGTGCAGTGAGATCTATGGCGGTTCCCGGGCCGCCTGGGACTACGGGCCGCTGGGTGTCGAGCTCAAGGAGAACATCAAGCGTCAGTGGTGGCGCTCCATGGTCATCGCGCGCGAGGATGTCGTCGGTCTTGACTCCTCGGTGATCCTGGCGCCCGAGGTGTGGGAGGCGTCCGGTCACGTCGCGACGTTCTCCGACCCGCTCACCGAGTGCACCGCCTGTCACAAGCGTCACCGCGCGGACCACCTGATCGAGGCGTACGAGGCCAAGCACAACGGCCGCGCGCCCGAGAACGGTCTTGCCGACATCAACTGCCCCAACTGCGGCACCAAGGGCCAGTTCACCGAGCCCAAGCAGTTCTCCGGCATGCTGGAGACGCACCTCGGCCCGACCCAGGACACCGGCTCGCGCGCCTTCCTGCGTCCCGAGACCGCGCAGGGCATCTTCACCAACTTCGCCCAGGTGCAGCAGACTTCGCGCAAGAAGCCGCCGTTCGGCATCGCGCAGATGGGCAAGTCCTTCCGGAACGAGATCACTCCGGGCAACTTCATCTTCCGCACGCGCGAGTTCGAGCAGATGGAGATGGAGTTCTTCGTCAAGCCGGGCGAGGACGAGCAGTGGCAGGAATACTGGATGGAGCAGCGCTGGAGCTGGTACCGCGAGCTTGGTCTCCGTGAGGAGAACATGCGCTGGTTCGAGCACCCCGCGGAGAAGCTCTCGCACTACTCGAAGCGCACCGCCGACATCGAGTACCGCTTCAACTTCGGCGGCAGTGAGTTCTCCGAGCTGGAGGGTGTGGCCAACCGCACCGACTTCGACCTCAAGGCCCACTCCAAGGCTTCCGGCCAGGACCTGTCGTTCTTCGACCAGGAGGCCGGCGAGCGCTGGACTCCGTACGTCATCGAGCCGGCGGCCGGCGTGAACCGCGCCATGCTCGCCTTCATGCTCGACGCGTACATCGAGGACGAGGCCCCGAACGCCAAGGGCGTCATGGAGAAGCGCACCGTGATGCGCCTCGACCCGCGCCTGGCGCCGGTCAAGGTCGCGGTCCTGCCGCTGTCCCGCAACCCGCAGCTGTCGCCGAAGGCCAAGGGCCTGGCGACCGACCTGCGCAAGAACTGGAACATCGAGTTCGACGACGCGGGCGCCATCGGCCGCCGCTACCGCCGTCAGGACGAGATCGGTACGCCGTTCTGTGTGACCGTCGACTTCGACACCCTCGACGACAACGCGGTGACGGTGCGCGAGCGCGACACCATGAAGCAGGAGCGCGTCTCGCTGGACCAGATCCAGTCGTACCTGGGCGGCCGCCTCATCGGCTGCTGACCTGCTCGTACGTTGCGAAGGCCCCGGTTCCGCCCAGCGGAGCCGGGGTCTTCGTGCACACTGGGCCCGACGCACAGCAGGGAGGCGTGATGCCGCCGACTACCGGCAGCAAGGTCCGCAGATGGGATCAGCACGGCCGTGAGCACGTGGTCGAGGTCCAACGGGTCGGGATACAGCGCTCGTTGAACTGCGGTACGTGCGGCTGGCGCAAGGGGGTGCAGTTCCTGCCCTGGCTCAAGGCCCAGGAGCATCTCGCCGAGGCTCACCAGGCGACGGTGGACCCGGCGGGCTCCCGGACCTGAGCCGACGGCCGCCCGGCGGAAAAATCTGGTGCCCGGCGGCCCCGCGGCCCGGTAATGTCGCATGCATGTTCTTCCAGATCTACGAGTGAGCGCGCGGCGGATCCGACGTCCGCCCCCCACCCGACGAATCCCCAGATCACTTCTCATCACTTCGGGAGAACCCCGTGGCAAAGAGCCGCAACAACCTTCTCGGCGTAGGCGGGCAGCGCAAGAGGATGTCCCGCGCCGAACTCGCGGACAACGGTCCCACGCGCAACGCCGACCGCAAGCTGGCGTCCGACCACAAGGAGGAGCTGCTGCGCAAGATGCGTGAGCGCGCCGCCGGGGCAGAGGGCGGCGAGGCGGCCGCCGACGGCGCCCAGGACGCCCAGAGCTGACGTACGAGCAGTACAGCGGTGGGCCCGGACCGCACACAGCGGTCCGGGCCCGCACCCTTGTCCGGCCTCAGCGCACCGCGCCCGTGGAAGCCCGGCAGGACGCGGACTCCTCCAGCCGGGCGGCCGTCCGGCCGGCCGACCTCAGGGCCCAGGGGCCGCTGGTCAGCGCTCCCACCAGCAGTACGCACAGTCCGCAGCCGGCGATGATCCACCAGGCCGGTCTGCTCGCCGCGACGAAGGTGGCGTCGTACGACCGGCCGTGCAACCCGGCGGCCAGGACCGCGCCGATGACGGCGACGCCCAGCGTCTGGCCGACCTGCCTGCTGGTCGAGGCGATCGCGGCGGCGACGCCCGCCTGGGCGCGCGGCATGCCGGACACGGCGGTGTTGGTGATCGGTGCGTTCACCACGCCGAAGCCGAGGCCGAACAGTACGTACCCGGTGAACAGCATGGGCGTGGACGTCTCCGCCTCGAACGCCGCGAACAGCACCCCGCTCGCCGTCATCGTGACACCCGCCAGGAGCAGCGGGAGCCGTGGCCCCCGGCTGCCGACAAGACGGCCCGAGAGTGGCGCGCAGACCAGGGTCAGCCCTGCCATGGGCAGCATGTAGAGCCCGGCGTGCAGGGCCGAGAAACCGCGTACGTCCTGGAGGTACAGGGTGTTCACGAAGAGGAAGCCGCCGAGCGCCGCGAACGCGCACACCGCGATGACCGTCGCCCCGCTGAACGGCGCGCTGCGGAAGAACCGGGGATCGATCAGTGGCTCCGTGCGCCTCCGCTCGTACAGGAGAAGGCCCACGAGCGCCATCGCGGCCGTTCCCGCGAGCAGCAGAATCGGCGGCGACGTCCAGCCCGCGACGGGGGCCTCGATGATCGCGTACGTGAGCGATCCGAGCAGCGCGATGACCAGGAGCTGTCCCACGGGGTCCGGGCGGCGCGCCTTGGGGGCACGCGACTCGGGTACGTACCGGATGGTCAGCAGCAGTGCGGCGAGTCCGACCGGCAGATTGACCCAGAAGATCGCCCGCCAGCTGACCGAGTCCACCAGCAGGCCGCCGATCAGCGGGCCCGCGGCCATGGAGATCCCGACCACACCGCCCCACACCCCGATCGCCCGGGCCCGCTCCCGCGGCTCGGTGAAGGTGTTGGTGATGATCGACATGGCGACGGGGTTGAGCATCGAGCCGCCGACGGCCTGGACCATGCGGAAGGCGACGAGCGATTCGAGGTTCGGCGCGAGGGAGCAGAGCAGCGAGCCGAGGGTGAAGAGCACGAGGCCGGTCTTGAAGACCCTGCGCCGCCCGATCCGGTCTGCGGTGGAGCCCGCGAGCATCAGCAGCGAGGCGAGGACCAGCGTGTACGCGTCGATCGTCCACTGCATCCCGGCGACCGTCGCGCCGAGCTCCTCGCGCATGGAAGGGAGGGCGACGTTGAGGACGGTGTTGTCGAGGCTCACGATCAGCAGGCTCATGCAGCAGATCGCCAGCACCAGCAACCGCCGCCGGTGGGTGAGCTCGGGCATACGCGGATAGTACGGCTCACTAACGACTCGTGCCGTACGGGACAATGGGGCCATGACCACCGCGCTCCCCATGCTCTCCATCGGCCCGCACTCCGTGCAGCCCCCGGTGGTGCTCGCCCCCATGGCCGGCATCACCAACGCCCCTTTCCGCACCCTGTGCCGCGAGTTTTCCGGTGGCAAGGGGCTGTTCGTGAGCGAGATGATCACCACGAGGGCGCTGGTCGAGCGCAATGAGAAGACCATGCAGCTGGTCCACTTCGACGCGACGGAGACGCCGCGCTCGATCCAGCTGTACGGCGTCGATCCCGTCACGGTCGGCAAGGCGGTCCGCATGATCGTGGACGAGGACCTGGCCGATCACATCGACCTGAACTTCGGCTGCCCGGTGCCGAAGGTGACACGCAAGGGCGGCGGCTCGGCGCTTCCGTACAAGCGGCCGCTGCTGCGGGCCATCCTCAACGAGGCCGTCTCCAACGCGGGCGAGCTGCCGGTGACGATGAAGATGCGCAAGGGCATCAACGACGACCACCTCACCTACCTCGACGCCGGGCGGATAGCGGTCGAGGAGGGCGTCACGGCGATCGCCCTGCACGGGAGGACCGCGGCGCAGCACTACGGGGGTACGGCCGACTGGGACGCCATCGCGCGCCTCAAGGAGCACGTGCCGGAGATCCCGGTCCTCGGCAACGGCGACATCTGGTCCGCCGACGACGCGCTGCGGATGATGCGCGAGACCGGCTGTGACGGTGTGGTCGTGGGGCGCGGGTGCCTGGGGCGCCCGTGGCTGTTCGGGGACCTGGTGGCGGGCTTCGAGGGGACGGGCGCGTACGCCGCGCCGACGCTGCGCGAGGTCGCCGCGGTGATGCGCAGGCACGCGGAACTGCTCGGGGAGTGGATCGGTGACGAGGCACGCGGGGTCATTGACTTCCGTAAGCACGTCGCCTGGTACCTGAAGGGGTTCTCGGTCGGCTCGGAGATGCGAAAGAAACTCGCAATCTCCTCATCCCTGGATGAAATGGACGCTCACTTGAGCGAGCTCAATCTGGACCAGGCGTGGCCCGTGGGGGCGGATGGGCCTCGGGGACGTTCGTCCGGCAATGGGCGAGTTGTCCTGCCGGATGGCTGGTTGAAGGACCCGTACGACTGCTCCGCCGTGAGTACGGAGGCGGAGCTGGACACGTCCGGAGGCTGAGATCCGGGTCTCGGAAGGGTCTCATCTGTGACGTGATCCTCGCCACGCCTGATGTGGTCATTGCTCAGATGAGCACTTCAGGCGGGGCTGCACCTCTCAAAAGGTGGCACTGGGTGCCACCTTCTTTTGTTTTGATCGATCAAATCAACTGTCACTCTCTGCTGGCAGTTCGGCAAAAGATCGCTGCACTGTGTAGTTATGTGTTGAACACTTGAATGAAGCCCTCGATCGGTCGCGCCGAGTTGATCACTTTCGATCTGCTGGCGGACGAGTGGTTAAGGCCGCATGACAGTCAGGTGGACGTACCCAGACACCTTCGATCTGGGTATGTTCCTCGCCGTCAGGGCAGCCACCGCGTCCTCGAGGAGTCGAGACCCGTGTCGGAAAACAAAGAACCCCAGGTAGCCACCGAGCCCCAGGGTCAGAAGTTCGTTTATGACTTCACCGAAGGCAACAGGAACCTCAAGGACCTGCTGGGCGGCAAGGGTGCCAACCTCGCCGAGATGACCAACCTCGGGCTGCCCGTCCCTCCGGGCTTCACCATCACCACCGAGGCGTGCAAGGTCTACCTCGACAGCGGCGAGGCGCCGGAGGCGCTGCGCGCCGAGGTCAGCGCGCACCTCGACGCCCTTGAGCAGAGGATGGGCAAGAAGCTCGGCCAGGCCGACAACCCGCTGCTCGTCTCCGTCCGCTCGGGCGCCAAGTTCTCCATGCCCGGCATGATGGACACCGTCCTGAACATCGGGCTCTCCGACAAGTCGGTCACCGGCCTCGCCAAGCAGGCCGGCGGCGACGAGCGCTTCGCGTGGGACTCGTACCGCCGTCTCATCCAGATGTTCGGCAAGACCGTCCTCGGCGTCGACGGCGAGCTCTTCGAAGAGGCGCTGGAGCAGGCCAAGCACGCCAAGAAGGTCACGGTCGACACCGACCTGGAGGCGGCCGACCTCAAGAAGCTGGTCCGCAAGTTCAAGAAGATCGTGTCCGACGAGGCCGGACGCGACTTCCCGCAGGACCCGCGCGAGCAGATGGACCTCGCCATAAACGCGGTCTTCGACTCGTGGAACACCGACCGCGCCAAGCTGTACCGCCGCCAGGAGCGCATCCCCGGTGACCTCGGCACGGCCGTCAACGTGTGCTCCATGGTCTTCGGCAACCTCGGCCCCGACTCCGGCACCGGTGTCGCGTTCACCCGCGACCCCGCCAGCGGCCACCAGGGCGTGTACGGCGACTACCTGCAGAACGCGCAGGGTGAGGACGTCGTCGCCGGTATCCGCAACACTGTGCCGCTCGCCGACCTCGAGAACATCGACAAGGCGTCGTACGACCAGCTCATGCAGATCATGGAGACGCTGGAGACCCACTACAAGGATCTCTGCGACATCGAGTTCACGATCGAGCGCGGCCAGCTGTGGATGCTCCAGACCCGCGTCGGCAAGCGCACCGCCGGCGCCGCCTTCCGCATCGCCACGCAGCTCGTCGACCAGGGCCTCATCGACGAGGCCGAGGCGCTCCAGCGCGTCAACGGCGCGCAGCTCGCGCAGCTGATGTTCCCGCGCTTCGACGAGGAGGCGAAGACCGAGAAGCTCGGCCGCGGCATCGCTGCATCCCCGGGCGCGGCGGTCGGCAAGGCCGTCTTCGACTCGTACACGGCCGTCAAGTGGTCGCGCTCCGGCGAGAAGGTCATCCTCATCCGCCGTGAGACGAACCCGGACGACCTCGACGGCATGATCGCCGCCGAAGGCATCCTGACCTCGCGCGGCGGCAAGACCTCGCACGCCGCCGTCGTCGCCCGCGGCATGGGCAAGACCTGTGTCTGCGGCGCCGAGGAGATCGAGGTCGACACCAAGCGGCGCCGCATGACGGCTCCGGGCGGGATCGTCGTCGAGGAGGGCGACGTCGTCTCCATCGACGGCTCCACCGGCAAGGTGTACCTCGGTGAGGTGCCCGTCGTACCGTCCCCGGTCGTCGAGTACTTCGAGGGCCGCATGCACGCCGGCGCCGACGACGCCGACGAGCTGGTCGCCGCCGTGCACCGGATCATGGCGTACGCCGACCGGGTACGTCGCCTTCGGGTACGCGCCAACGCGGACAACGCCGAGGACGCCCTGCGCGCCCGCCGCTTCGGCGCCCAGGGCATCGGCCTGTGCCGCACCGAGCACATGTTCCTGGGCGAGCGCCGCGAGCTCGTCGAGCGGCTGATCCTGGCCGACACGGACGACGAGCGCGAGCAGGCGCTGGGCGCGCTGCTGCCGCTCCAGAAGGCCGACTTCATCGAGCTCTTCGAGTCGATGGACGGGCTGCCGGTGACGGTGCGGCTGCTCGACCCGCCGCTGCACGAGTTCCTCCCCGACATCACCGAGCTGTCGGTGCGCGTCGCGCTCGCCGAGGCCCGCAAGGACGCGAACGAGAACGACCTGCGCCTCCTCCAGGCCGTGCACAAGCTGCACGAGCAGAACCCGATGCTGGGTCTGCGCGGTGTACGTCTGGGCCTCGTCATCCCGGGTCTGTTCGCGATGCAGGTCCGCGCCATCGCCGAGGCCGCCGCGCACCGCAAGAACGCCAAGGGTGACCCGCGACCGGAGATCATGATTCCGCTCGTCGGCACCGTCCAGGAGCTGGAGATCGTCCGCGAGGAGGCCGACCAGGTCATCGCGGAGGTCGAGGCCGCCACCGGCACGAACCTGAAGCTGACCATCGGCACGATGATCGAGCTGCCCCGCGCCGCTCTGACCGCCGGTCAGATCGCTGAGGCCGCGCAGTTCTTCTCCTTCGGTACGAACGACCTCACCCAGACCGTGTGGGGCTTCTCCCGCGACGACGTCGAGGCGAGCTTCTTCACGGCGTACCTGGAGAAGGGCATCTTCGGGGTCTCCCCGTTCGAGACGATCGACCGGGACGGCGTCGGCTCCCTCGTCCGCTCGGCCGTCGAGGCGGGACGCGCCACGCGCCCCGACCTGAAGCTCGGCGTCTGCGGCGAGCACGGCGGTGACCCGGAGTCGGTGCACTTCTTCCACGAGGTGGGGCTGGACTACGTGTCCTGCTCGCCGTTCCGGATCCCGGTGGCGCGCCTGGAGGCGGGCCGCGCGGCGGCGCAGTCCGCGGGCAGCGACTCGCGCTAGACCGGCCGCATAAGAAGCGGCGGCGCCTCTCGGAGGCGCCGCCGCTTCGTTGTGCCGGTGATTAGGAGCGCGGAGAAGTTCAGGAAACAACAGAAAGCAACAGCAGTTCAATTACGCCATTTTCCCCGGAAAGCGGCGGCAGGATGCGGTCGCCGGATCCCCACCCGGCGACCGCATCCTGATACCTCGACGGACACTGAGCCGCTACCTTCGCCGACCGCCGCCAGACCCAGCAAAGCCCCCCACGGCCTTCGCTGCGTCTTTCCGGTGACTCCGGTGTCGTGTCCGACGGGGAACAGCATTTCGTTCGGCACAGGGGACGCGCGATGCGTTTCAACTGTGGCTGAAAGGCCGTGGTGACGGCGTGTGATTGCGTGCATACTCGGCTGCGGGGGCGATTGCGGATGCAACAGATGGGGCTTCGGTGCTACGTGTTCATTTCTCCGGTGTTGACCTGTCGAGGATTCGGCTGTCCGACCGGCCGGACGCGTTGTGGGAAACGGTCCTCAGCTTTCACAGATTGCGAGACCGGCGCGGCGCCAAGGTGTTCGGAGAATGGCGACGGGAATCGCGGGCTCGGTTGAATGGTGAAACACGGCTGCTGTCGTCGGTGATACCGACGAGGGGCTATTTTCCCGATTTCCTGACACCCCGTGAGGGGACGCGCGGCATGGACACGGCACTCGAAGCGGTACGGGGGACCGCACCCGAGCGGCTGCGCGCCGAGCTGGCGCTGCTCGTCGCCTCGCACCGGCCGGACCGTATGACGGCTCCGCAGAACCACGCGGCATCGACACAGCAGCGCCTCGCCCCACTGGCCGGCGGCCGGGGTGAGCCCCTGGCCCGCCTCACCGGCGCCCTGCGCGGCTACCACCGCGCCGCCGTCGAGCCGTACTGGCCGCACATCCAGGCCCGTGTCGAAGCCGACAGGGCGGCCAGGGGCCGCGCCCTGCTGGACGGCGGCGCGGACGAACTCCTCGCCTCGCTCCCGCCGATGCTGCGCTGGCGCCCGCCGGTCCTGGAGGCCGACTATCCGGTCGACCGGGATCTGTACCTGCGCGGCCGGGGCCTGCTGCTCCAGCCGTCGTTCTTCTGCCGCGGCACGCCGGTCGTCTACCGCGACCCGCAACTGCCGCCCGTCCTGGTCTACCCCGTGACCCACGCGGACGCCGCCCCGGCCCCCGCCGACGACCCCGGACCGCCCCTGGGCCGCCTGGTCGGCCAGACCCGCTCCACGGTCCTCGGGGCGATCGGCAGCGGCTGTACGACGAGCGAACTCGCCCGCAGGGCAGGGGTGTCGCTCGCGTCGGCGAGCCAGCACGCGTGCGTACTGCGCGAGGCCGGCCTGGTCGTCACCCTGCGGCACGGCAACGCGGTGCTCCACACCCTGACGCCGCTGGGCGCCGCCCTCCTGCGGGGCGGCGCCACAGCGGAAGCCCTCGTACCTTCGCCGGAAGAGACGGGGGCGGCGGGCCGTCAGCTGCGGAAGGGGCCCGTCACCTCGTAGGTGATGCCGCCGGACGAGCTGCCGCTCGTACCGCGCTGGCTGGAGAAGTACAGGCGCTTGCCGTCCGGCGAGAACGCCGGGCCGGTGATCTCCGAGCCCGACTGACCGTCGATCCGCAGGAAGGGAGCCACCACGTCGTCCGGCGTGATCACGCAGATCTCCATGTTGCCGCCGTCCTCGGCGACGAAGAGGTCACCGGACGACGTGCCCGTGACGTTGTCCACGCCGGTCAGCGGGGCGGTGCCGCTCACCAGCGAGTCGTCGTAGGCGAGCTCGATGGTCTGCGCGGCCGCGTTGTACTGCCAGACGCGGTTGTCGCCCTTGGTGGTGAACCAGCACGTGTCGTCGGCGTAGTAGCAGCCCTCGCCGCCCGTGAAGCGCTTGGCGCCCGAGACCTGGTTGCGGGTGGCGGTCGAGGCGCCGCTGGGGTCCGGGACGGTGGCCCAGGTGACAGGTCCGGACGTACCCGAACCCATCTTCAGCACCTCCAGCCTGCCCGCCGACAGATCGCCCCAGGTGGTGGGCGTGAAGCGGTAGAAGCAGCCGTCGGAGACGTCCTCGGTGAGGTAGATCGTCCTGCGCACCGGGTCGGCGGCGGCGGCCTCGTGCTTGAAGCGGCCCATCGCGTCGCGCCGTACGGCGGCCTTCACGCCCCACGGGTCGGTCTCGTAGACGTAGCCGCGGTCGACCTCCTCACAGGACAGCCAGGTGTTCCACGGGGTCTTGCCGCCCGCGCAGTTCTGGCGGGTGGAGGACAGGATGCGGTACGCGCCGGTGATCGCGCCCGTCGAGGAGAAGCGGACCGCGCCCGCGCCGCCGGAGGGGTTGATCTCCGAGTTCGAGACGTAGATCCAGCCGGTGCCGTCCGCGTAACAGGCGCCGCCGTCCGGGGCGTTGTGCCAGGTGTACGCGGTGGAGCCGACCTTCTGGCCGGAGCGGGCTATGACGCGGCTGCTGAAGCCGGACGGCAGGCGCAGGCCGTTGGCGTCGGGGGAACCCAGCGCACCGTAGGGGCCGGTGCCGGGCTGCGCGGGGGCGGCGTACGCGGCGCCGCGCCAGAGGGTGCCGCCGAAGGCGGTGACGGAGGTGCCGATGACAGCGCCGCGCAGGAAGCTACGACGTTCCATGTGTCACTCCAGGGTGGGGGACTGTGACCTCGCAACCTAAGAGTCTCGAATTGACAGTGCATCAACAACCGGTGAGCGGCAGGTGATCAGTCGTAGACCTGGTCATCGAGGTCGTCGAGGTCGACCTGGTCGTCGGGCTCGATCTGGTAGTCGGCGCGGTCCAGGTCGTCGAAGACGTCCTGCGCCACGGTGAACGCCGAGTTCGCCGCCGGGACTCCGCAGTACACCGCCGTCTGGAGCAGGACCGCGCCGATCTCCTGCCTGCTCAGGCCGTTGGTCAGCGCCGCCCGCACATGCAGCGCGAGCTCCGCCTCGTGGCCGTGGGCGACGAGCGCGGTGAGGGTGACGCAGCTGCGGATGCGCCGGTCCAGGGTCTCGTCGGTCCAGATCTCACCCCAGGCGTACCGCGTGATGAAGTCCTGGAAGCGGGCCGTGAACGGTGTCGTACGGCCGATCGCGCGGTCCACGTGGGCCGGGCCGAGGACCGCCCTGCGGACGCGCATGCCTGCCGCGTGGCGGGACGCGTCGGTGTGGGCGGGCGGCGGGGCGAAGTGGGCGAGCAGCGCGGCGGTCACCGTCTCGGGCTTCTCGACGCCCGCGAGGTGCGCCGCGCCCGCGATCTCCAGCAGGCTCGAACCCGGGATCGCGTCGGCGATCTCGCGGGCGTGCGCGGGCGGCGTCGCCGGGTCGTCGCGTCCGGCGACGACGAGGGTCGGTGCGGCCACGGTGGGGAGCGCGCCGCGCAGGTCGTACGCCGCGAGGGCGTCGCAGCAGGCGGCGTAGCCGGCCGGGTCGGTGGCGCGCAGGTCTTCGATGAGCGCGTGGCCGAGGGGCGTCGAGGCGAACGCGGGCGCGAACCAGGTGCCCGGGCGGCTCGACACCATCGCCTCGGTGCCCTGCGCCCGTACGAGAGCGGCGCGCTCGCGCCAGGTGGCCGGGTCGCCGAAGCGGGCCGACGAGCAGACCACGGCGAGGGCGGTGACGCGTTCGGGGAAGTGCGTCGCCAGGTGGAGTCCTACGGCGCCGCCGATCGAGACACCGGCGTATGAGAAGCGCTCCCAGCCCTGCGCGTCGGCGGCCCGCAGTACGAGCGCCGCCAGGTCGGCGACGGTCGCGGTGCCGTCCAGCGGCATCAGCCCGGCGGGGGTGCCGCCGTGGCCGGGGAGGTCCCAGCGCAGGACGCGGTGGACGCGGGCCAGGGCGGCGAGCTGGGGCTCCCAGACGGTGAGGGAGGTGCCTACGGAGGGGCCGAGGATCAGCGGGGTGCCGGATTCGGGGCCGTCGAGGCGGACGTGGGGGAGCTGGGGGAGGTGGCCGGCGTCAGGCATGGGGGTGCTCCGGCTTTCGGTCCAGGGCGCGGTCTACGAGGGCCGCCGCGGAACCGGTGTAGCGCGTGGGGTCGGTGAGTTCGGCGAGCTGGTCTTGGGGGAGCACGTCCGCGAGTGCCTCGGCCAGGGGGATGCCTTCGGTGGCGGTGCGCCGGGAGGCGGCGGTGAGGAGCTCCTTGGCACGGGCCCGGCCCAGGGCGGGGGTCAGGGCGGCGGCGACGCGTTCGCTGACGATCAGGCCGTGGGTGAGACCGAGGTTCTCGCGCATGCGCTCGGGGTGGACGCGGAGGCTGGTGACCAGCTCGGCAGCGTGGGCCGCCGCGCCGCCGGCCAGACGCAGAAGCTCGCGCAGGGGCTGCCATTCGGCGTGCCAGGCACCTGCGGGGCGTTCGTCCCCGGCGGTGGCGAGAGAGGCGACGAGTACGGACGCCAGGGCGGGGGCCTGGTGGGCGGCGGAGGCGATCAGGGTGGCGTGGACGGGGTTGGCCTTGTGGGGCATGGCGGAGGAGCCGCCGCCGGTGCCTTCGGAGAGCTCGGCGATCTCGGTGCGGGAGAGCGTCAGGACGTCCGTTGCGAGTTTGCCGAGGGCGGCGCAGGTGAAGGCGAGGGCGGTGGCCAGGTCGGCGGTGGGGGTGCGGAGGGTGTGCCAGGGGAGGGTGGGCGCCGCGAGGTTGAGTTCGGCGGCGTAGGCGGTGAGGAGGGTGAGGCCGGGGGTGGGCTCGGGCTGGGGGGCTTTGGGGTCGGTGCCGTGCCGGGGCGTCTCCTCGGGCGCCGAACGTTCGGGTACCGCGTTGGTTCGTTCGCGGTGGTTGCGTTCAACGCCCTGCGGGGAGCGCCCCGGCACGTCCCCTCCCGGCACCGTGAAGTCGTCACCGGCGGCCGTCCGGCCGAAGGCGGCCAGCGTGCCCGCCGCTCCTCCGAGTTGTGCGGGGAGGCAGAGGGCCCGCAGGCGGGCGTGGGCGTCGAGAGCGAGGCTTCGCCAGCCCGCTGCCTTCAGGCCGAAGGTGGTGGGGACCGCGTGCTGGGTCAGGGTGCGGCCCGGCATGGGGGTGTCCCGGTGTTCCGCCGCCAGGGTGGCGAGAGCCGCCGCCGTGCGGGTCAGGTCAGCCGTGATCAGGGGGAGCGTGCGGGTGGCTACCAGCATCATCGCCGTGTCGACGATGTCCTGGCTCGTGGCTCCCCGGTGCACGTACGGCGCCGCTTCCGGGCCCACCGCCGCAGTGAGGCCGGCCACCAGCGGGATCACCGGGTTGCCGCCGGACCTCGCGCGCAGGGCCAGGTCGCGTACGTCGAAGCGGTCGGCCTGCGCCGCCGCCGTGACCGCCTCGCCCGCCCAGGCGGGCCCCTGCGCCCGGGTCAGGGCCGCCTCCGCGTCCAGCATCGCCTGGAGCAGCGCCACGTCGCCGGTGGCGGCTTCGGCCGCCGTTCCCGCGCGTACGGGGGAGAGGAGTCCGTGGTCGGGCCGGTCACGGTCAGGCGAAGTCAAGGAAGACCGTCTCTTCCTCGCCCTGGAGGCGGATGTCGAAGCGGTGGGTGCGGTGGCGGTTCGGTTCGGGCCGGGCGATCAGTGTCGCGCGGCGCTCGGGAGTCAGCGAGGCGAGCAGGGCGTCCGGGCCCTCCGCGAGGTACGCGCGCGTGAAGAGGTGGTGCGTCAGGCCGCGCGCGAACACGCACACGCTGATGTACGGGACGGACGGGGCACCCGGCGGCAGCGTACGGACCGTGTAGTGGCCGTCCGCGTCCGTCGGCACCCGGCCGAAGCCCGTGAAGCCGACGCCGTCGCGGCCGAGGAAACCGCCGTTCACGGGATCGCGGCGCATCGATCCCGGCGCGCCGGCCAGTGAACCGTCCGGTCCCGCCTGCCAGAGCTCGACGATCGCGTCGGGGACCGGTTCCCCGGCGCCGTCGTACACGTACCCGTGCAGCGTGATCGTGTCGGGATGATCGGCGGGGGCGATGTCGCCGCCTCCCGGGAACGGCAGGGCGTACCCGTAGAAGGGGCCGACGGTGTGCGAAGGGGTGGGCGGCAGATGCGTCATCAGCGGCCTTCCTCGATCCAGGTGGCGGACGGGCCGTCGAGGACGATGTCCCAGCGGTAGCCCAGCGACCATTCGGGGCGGGAGAGGGAGTGGTCGTACGCGGCGACGAGCCGGGCGCGGGCCGCGTCGTCCGTCACCGACTGGAGGATCGGGTCGTACGCGAAGAGCGGGTCGCCGGGGAAGTACATCTGCGTGACCAGGCGCTGGGTGAAGGCCGAGCCGAAGAGCGAGAAGTGGATGTGGGCGGGGCGCCACGCGTTCTCGTGGTTGCGCCACGGGTAGGCGCCCGGCTTGATGGTGGTGAAGCTGTACGAGCCGTCGTCACCCGTCAGGACCCGCCCCACGCCCGTGAAGTTGGGGTCCAGGGGGGCCGGGTGCTGGTCGCGCTGATGGGCGTACCGGCCGGAGGCGTTGGCCTGCCACAGCTCGACGAGCTGGCCGCGTACCGGCCGGCCCGCGCTGTCGAGCAGCCGCCCGGAGACGGTGATGCGCTCGCCGAGCGGCTCGCCCGCGTGCTGCCGGGTCAGGTCGTGGTCGAGCTCGGTGACGTCGGTGTGGCCGAAGACGGGGCCGGACAGCTCGACGGTCTCGGGGTCCCCGTCGACGGCCACCAGGGGCTGCTTCGGGTGGCGCAGGAGGCTGCTGCGGTACGGCGGGAAGTCGCGCGGCGGGTGGTGCGTGGCCGGAGCCCCTGCCGCGCGGGCCTTCTCGTAACCGGCGCGGATCTCGGCGAGCTCGCCGTCGATGTCGGACTGCGTGAGAGGGGTCGGCGGTGTCATCGGGCGTCGTCCTTTCCTGCGGAACCTGCGGAACCTGCGGCCTTCAGGGCGCGCAGTGCGGCCAGTTCGGCCGGCGTCGGGGGCTCGGTGACCCCGACCGTGTCCGCGGCCTTCAGCTCCCAGCCGGTGGCCGCCCGTACCTGCTCGACGGTGACGCCGGGATGGAGTTCGGTGAGAACCAGCTCCGCGGTGGCCGGGTCGGGGCGCAGGATGCCGAGGTCGGTGATGACGGCGACCGGGCCCGCGCCGGGCATGCCGAGCTCCTTGCGGTCGCCGGGGCCCGAGCCGTGGCCGAGCGTGGTGACGAAGTCCAGCTTCCGCACGAAGTTGCGGGTGGAGTGGCGCAGCACCATGAGCACCTTGCCGCAGTTCGACGCGATCTCGGGTGCGCCGCCCGCGCCGGGAAGGCGGCCCTCCGGCTTGTCGGGGCCCCGGTCGACGACGGTCGTGTTGATGTTGGCGAAACGGTCGACCTGGGCGGCGCCGAGGAAGCCGACGTCGATCCGGCCGCCCTGGAGCCAGTAGTTGAACATCTCGGGTACGGGCACCACCGCGTCGGCCGTCTCGGCCAGCTCGCCGTCGCCGATGGACAGCGGGAGGCGGGTCGGCTTGGAGCCGATCGTCCCCGACTCGTAGATCAGCACCAGGCCCGGATTGACGGTGTTGCGGGCGAGGTTGGCGGCGGTGGACGGCAGGCCGATGCCGACGAAGCAGGTCCGTGCCCCGGCCAGCGCGCGGGCCGCGTTGATCTCCATCAGCTCGTCGCGGGTGAAGTCCTCGGTGGTCGTCATCGGACGGCAGACCCTTCGGTGCGTACGTTCTCGTTGATCCAGCGGGTGAAGGTGTCGCGGTCCCGGGCGATCGGGTCCCAGGCCTGGTAGAACGCGTTGTCGCGCACCGTGTAGCCAGTGGCGTACGACGGGTGCGCGCCGCCCGGCACCACGGCGACCGCGTCGATGACCCAGGTCGGCAGGACGACGCCGCCGGGCCGGGGCGTCAGCTCGTCGACGACCTCCTCGACGGTCACCAGCACCCGGCCGGCGGCGAGCGCGGCCTCCTTCTGGACGCCGGTCAGGCCCCACAGCTGGACGTTGCCGTCCCGGTCGGCCTGCTGGGCGTGGATGACGGTGACGTCGGGGTTGAGCGCGGCGACGGCGGCCAGCTCCTCACCGGTGAACGGGCAGGTGACGGAGGAGACCGTGTCCGTACGGGTCGCGAGGTCGGAACCGCGGTAGCCGCGCAGTACGGCGAACGGCAGGCGCGACGCACCCGCGACGTATCGGTTGGCCATGCCGGCGTGGCTGTGCTCGTCGAGCTCCAGGGGGCGCGGCCAGCCGTTCTCGACGGCGTCGCGGAAGCGGTGGAGGGAGCCGACGCCCGGGTTGCCGCCCCAGGAGAAGATCAGCTTCTTCACCAGACCGGCGCCGATGAGCTGGTCGTAGATGACGTCCGGGGTCATCCTGGCGAGGGTCAGGTCGGTGATGCCCTGGCGGATGATCTCGTGTGCGGCGGCGTACGGGATCAGGTGGGTGAAGCCCTCCATGGCGAGGGTGTCCCCGTCGTGGACGAGGTCCGCCACGGCGTCGTGCAGGCTGCGTATGTCGGCCATCGTCACTCCGCGAGTTGCCCAGTGTGAGTTTGGGAGAGTTGCTCAGTGTACTGACTAAATTCTCGTCGAGGCCGTACAATTCCACTGAGTAAGGCTGGCGTCAATGACTCAGTGCACAGAGCATCGACCCGATCATTCCAGGAGGCCCGCATGGCTGCGGTCGATCTGAGCACCCACCCCGGGCATCTCGCCCGGCGGCTGCAGCAGGCGCACACCCTGCTGTGGACCACGATGGTCTCGGAGGAGACGACATCGCCGCAGTTCGCCGTCCTCAACGCGCTGACCGAGAAGCCGGACATCGACCAGCGCACCCTGAGCGAACATGTCCACCTCGACCGCTCGACCATCGCGGACCTGGTGGCGCGCCTCGGCAGGCGCGGTCTGCTGGAGCGGGTGCGCGACCCGGACGACGGCCGGCGCAACGTACTCAAGCTCACGGACGAGGGCACGGCGGTGCACCGCAAGCTGGTCACCCGGACGACGCGGATGAACCGGGTGTTCCTCGCCCCCCTCGACGAGGGCGAGCAGGAGACGCTGCTGCGCCTGATCGGGCGGGTCGCGGACGCGGCGGAGGAACTCCGGGGCTGAGTCCGCGGGCGTTCCGGGGAACGTTCAGCTCTCCACAAGCTCCTTGAGAGCGGCGAGACGCTCCTTCCAGAAGGCCTTGTACGCCGCCACTTCCGCCGCGTCCGCGAGCTTGGTGTGGATGAGTGACACCTGCGTCTTCGACTCGCCCTTCGGCGTGAAGTAGACGGAGAGCCGGCCGCTCGCGCAGTCGGCGGACAGGGTCTTGCCCGCGCGGTGGGTACGCAGCGAGAACTCGCTGCCGGGAAGCCATCGGCGGCGTACATCCTCATCGGTGAAGGCGGCCTCGCAGCGCGCAACCGGCGCCTCGACCGTTCTGCTGCCGCTCGTCTGCCAGTCACCGGCCGACGACTGGCCGACCTGGCGCAGGCCGCGTTCCTGTTCGTACCCGACCGTGATCGACTGGGCGTACCAGCCGTCCACCGCGAGATCTTCGGTGAGGTGGCGGGCGATCTCCGTGTGGCCGCGCCCGATGGCGCCCCACGCGTCGAGGAGCGCGAACCAGGTGTCCCAGTCCCGGCCGGTGGACGCCTTCAGCGCATCGGCCGACAGCTTCTCGGTGATCTTCTTGCCCGCGGAACCGGCGGAACCGGCGGAACCGGAGGAACCGGAGGAACCGGAGGAACCGGAGGAACCGGAGGAACTGGAGGAGCTGGTCATGGCGCCGACGCTAGGACGGGCGTGGCGCACCCGCAAGGCGGAAACTTTCTGCGAGTTTCTGTTCGAGCGATGAGTTTCGCGTGGTGCCCGGGTCTACCCCTGCGTATGGCAACGACGGTACTGAACCGCCGACCGAGAGAAGAGAGACACAGCTCATGCCCCAGATGATCTTTGTGAACCTGCCGGTCAAGGACCTCGACACCACGAAGGCCTTCTTCGGCAAGCTCGGGTTCTCGTTCAACCCGCAGTTCAGTGACGACAAGACGGCCTGTCTGGTGATCAGCGACACCATCTTCGCCATGCTGCTCACCGAGCCGCGCTTCAAGGAGTTCACCAAGAAGGAGATCGCGGACACGAGCAGGACCACAGAGGTGCTGCTCGCCCTCAGCGCCGAGAGCCGGGAGAAGGTCGACGAGATGGCGGACACCGCCCTCGCGTCCGGCGGTTCCCCCGCGAACGAGCCCCAGGACCACGGCTTCATGTACGGCCGTTCCTTCCACGACCCCGACGGTCACACGTGGGAAGTCATCTGGATGGACCCGTCGGCCGTCGAGGGACAGCAGGGCTGACACCGGGCGGCAGGAGCGGCGGAAGCGGCAGGCAAAGTGACGAGGAGGGCCTCATGATGTGAGGCCCTCGTACGTCACGCCCGTGAGCTGCTCCGAAGCCACCCACAGCCGTTCGCTCGCCACATCGTTCGTTGTCCACGTCGCGCGCCACGACTTCGTGGGCGCGCCCCGCCAGCCCTGGAACTTCGGCCCGGTGAACGAGTCGGGCCGTACGCCGGGCGCGGTCGCCGCGTACAGCGTGGGCAGGGCGCCGGACTCGGCGGGCTGCGCGACGATCCTGTTCCCCAGCGCCACGATCCGTTCGGCCGCCCTGCGCCCCTCCATCCGTACGCCGGCGGACTGGAGGTTGGTGCTGGCGTAGCCGGGGTGGGCGGCTGCCGCGACGACGTCGGAGCCCGCCGCGGCGAGCCGCCCGGCCAGCTCGTGGGTGAAGAGCAGGTTGGCGGTCTTGGACCGGCCGTAGGCGATCCAGCGCCGGTACCCGCGCTCGCTGTTGAGGTCGCCGATGTCGATGTTGGACAGTGCGTGCAGCCCGCTGGAGACGGTCACGACACGGGCCTCGGGCGTCCGGAGCAGATGCGGCAGGAGCAGTCCGGTGAGGGCGAAGTGCCCGAGGTGATTGACGCCGAACTGCGTCTCGAAGCCGTCGGCCGTCCGTCCGTACGGGAGCGCCATGACGCCCGCGTTGTTGATGAGCAGGTCGAGGCGGTCGTACGCGTATGAGCTCGCGAAGTCCCGTACGGAGGACAGGTCGGCCAGGTCGAGTGGTGTGAAAACGACCAGTGCTCCGGGCAGTTCGCGGGTGATGCGCGCCGCGGCCTCTTTGCCGCGTTGCTCGCTGCGGCACGCGAGGACCACCCGCGCGCCGCGGCGGGCGAGTTCGCGCGCCGTGACGAGTCCGATGCCGCTGTTGGCCCCGGTGACCACGGCCGTACGGCCGCTCTGGTCGGGGATGTCGCTCGCTTTCCAGCCAGTCGTCATGGGGCCAGCGTACGACCGGACACCTCGTCAGGCGGAGGCGCCTCCGTCGATGACGAGTTCGCTTCCGACGACGGACGCGGCGTCGGCGGAGGCGAGATACAGCACGGCGGCGGCAACCTCACCGGTCGTCGATATCCGGCCGAGCGGAGACTCGTCCTTCATGCGGACGGCGCGCTCGGCGTCGCTCTCGCCGGGGTGCAGCGACATGGTGGTGGCGGCGGCGCCCGGGCTGACGGCGTTGATCCGGACGCCGTCCTGGATGTGGTCGAGGGCGGCGGCGCGGGTGAGGGCGGATACGGCGGCCTTGGAGGCGATGTAGCCGGCGGCGCCGGGGATGCGCCGGTGCGCGCCGAGGTTGGAGGAGATGTTGACGATCACCCCGCCGTTCTCCTGGGAGCGCATCGCGTCGATCTCGGCCTGCATGGACAGGAGTACGCCCGTGACGTTGATGTCGAGGAGCGTGCGCCAGTCGTTCTCGGACAGCTCGGCGACGGGACCGCCTCCCCGGAACACGCCGGCGTTGTTCACCGCGACGTCGAGGCTGCCGAAGCGCTCGACGCTCTCGCGAACGAGCGCCCTCACGTCCTCGGAACGGCTGACGTCGGCGGTGACCGCGACCGCGGTGCCGACGCCGCCCGTCTGCCGTGCCAGGGCGACCGTCTCGTCGAGGGGCGCGGCGCGGCGTCCCGCTACGACGACGTTCGCGCCCTCGGCGGCGAAGGCGAGAGCGATGGCGCGGCCGAGGCCGGAGCCCGCGCCGGTGACGAGGGCGGTCTTGCCGGAGAAGCGAGCAGTCATGATCGGTCCGTCCTTATATTTGAACGAGCGTTCTGTTATTGGGGCGTAAAAGAGACGCCCTGAGGGCGCCCCGGAAGTGGTCGGTGGTGTCGTTGGGCCGGTCAGTCGAGAAGTGTCAGCGCCTGTTCGGCCGCGTCCCGCACGCGGGCGGGGTCGCTGGAGGCCTTGCCGACGACTCGCAGGCCCTGCATCAGCACGAGCAGCATGCGGGCGAGCGCCCGCGGATCGCGGTCCTCGGGCAGCTCGCCCTGTGCCTGGGCCCGTACGAGCGCGGAGTGCAGCAGGGTTTCCATGTGCTCCCAGCTCACCTCCACCCGGCGGGCCGCCGAGTCGTCGTGCGGGGCCAGCTCGGCGGCCGTGTTGGTGACGAAGCAGCCGGGCAGCCGTTCCTTGTCGGAGGCCGCCTCGGCGGCGAACCGCCGCAGCACCGCACGCACGGCCGGCAGTGCGGGGCCCGGCTGGGAGAGCTCGCCGAGCAGGCGCGGGTTGCGGGAGTCGGCGTACCGGTCGAGCGCCTTCAGGTAGAGCTCGTGCTTGTTGCCGAACGTGGCGTAGATGCTGGCGCGCCCGATGCCGAGGTGGTCGACGAGGTCCGCCATGGTCGTCGCTTCGTAACCGCGCCGCCAGAACAGCTCCAGAGCTGCCTGCAGCGCGGCGTCGGGGTCGAATTCCTTGGTCCTGGCCACGTCCGGAACGGTAGCCGTTCTGGAACGATCGGTCAATTAGCGGCGATCGGTCAATTAGCTCCGACGCGTACGGCGAACGTCTGCACCGAGACCGTCTCGTCGTCCAGACAGTGCCCCGTTTCCAGGTCGAAGCGCTGCTTGAGGAGAGGCGACGCAACGAAGGGACGGCCGTTCGCGGTTCCGGTCAGACCACGGGAGAGCACCTGGGCGCCGGAGAACGGGTCGCGGTTGTCGATGGCGTACGGGCGCCCCGCGCGGTCCGTGAACAGCGCCGCCTGGCGGCCGTCGGGGAGCAGGGCCGCCACACCGCGCCCGGGTGTGAGGGCGGACAGGTCGCAGGCGGTGAACCAGGAGTCGTCGATGCGCAGTTGCAGGGTCATCCGGCACGGGTCCCTTCGAGGGTGAGAACGGTCAGGTCCGGCTTCATCTGGTCGCGCTCGGGAACGAACCGTACGGACGGGTCCGGCGCGTCGGGAGCGTTGACGAACGAAACGAACCGGGACAGCCGCTCGGGGTCGTTGATGGTCTCGGCCCATTCGTCGCGGTAGCCGGACACGTGGGTGGCCATCAGGGCTTCGAGCTGCTCGCAGATGCCCAGCGAGTCGTGGACGACGACGTCCCTGAGGTGGTCGAGGCCGCCCTCCAGCCGCTCCAGCCAGGTGGACGTGCGCTCCAGGCGGTCCGCGGTGCGGATGTAGAACATCAGGAACCGGTCGATGAGCCGCACGAGTTCCGCGTCCGACAGGTCCTGGGCGAGGAGATCGGCGTGCCGCGGGGTCGCGCCGCCGTTGCCGCCGACGTAGAGGTTCCAGCCGTTCGCTGTGGCGATGACACCGAAGTCCTTGGACTGTGCCTCGGCGCATTCACGCGCGCATCCCGAGACCGCCGACTTCAGCTTGTGCGGCGCGCGCAGGCCCCGGTAGCGGAGCTCCAGGTCGATGGCCATCCGGACGCTGTCCTGGACGCCGTACCGGCACCACGTCTGTCCGACACAGGACTTCACCGTCCTGAGGGCCTTTCCGTAGGCGTGGCCCGACTCGAAGCCGGCGTCCACCAGCCGCGTCCAGATCAGCGGGAGCTGGTCGACCCGGGCGCCGAAGAGGTCGATGCGCTGGCCACCCGTGATCTTCGTGTAGAGCCCGAAGTCGCGGGCCACCTCGCCGATCACGATCAGCTTCTCGGGGGTGACCTCGCCGCCCGGGATGCGCGGCACGATCGAGTACGAACCGTTGCGCTGCATGTTGGCGAGGAAGTGGTCGTTGGTGTCCTGGAGGGCGGCCTGTTCACCGTCGAGGATGTAGCCGTTGCTCAGGCTGGCCAGGATCGAGCCGACCGTCGGCTTGCAGATCTCGCAGCCGTCGCCGCCGCGGGCCTCCTCACGGCCGTGCGAGTCGAGGAGCGCGGCGTACGACGTGATGCGCAGGGTGCGGACGATCTCGTACAGCTCGGAGCGCGTGTGCGGGAAGCAGCCGCACAGGCCCTTGTCGCCCGACTGCGGAAGCAACTGGCCGATCAGCTTCACGCAGCTGCCGCAGCCGGTCCCCGCCTTGGTGCACTTCTTCACCTCGGGGAGCGTGGAGCAGGCCGTCACCTGACCCTTGGTGACGTTGTGGCAGTTGCAGACCACCGCGTCATCGGGGAGGGCGGACGGGCCGAGGGTGACCTGGCCGCCACCGGCCGGCGCGATGAGCTGTTCCGGTGCGACGGGCGGTACGGAACCGGTGAGCGGTCGCAGCATCGCGTACGCGTCGGCGTCGCCCACCAGCACACCGCCGAGGAGCGTGCCGTCCGGGCTGACCACCAGCTTCTTGTAGACGCCGGAACGGGAGTCGGAGTACGTGACGTCCAGGCAGCCCTCCGCGTGGCCGTGCGCGTCACCGAAGGACGCGACGTCCACACCGAGGAGCTTCAGCTTGGTGGACATGTCCGCACCGGTGAACGCCCGGTTCGCGCTTTCGGCCGTTCCCGCGAGCGTCCCAGTGATCGCTTCGGCGGCCGTCTCCGCCATCTCGTAACCGGGCGCCACGAGCCCGTACACCCGGCCGTCCGACGCCAGGGCGCACTCACCTATCGCGAAGACGGCGGGGTCGGACGTACGGCACTGCTCGTCGACGGCGATGCCGCCCCGCTCGCCGACCGGCAGACCACAGTCCCTCGCCAGCTGGTCGCGCGGCCGTACACCCGCCGAGAAGACGACGAGATCGGTCTCGATCGTCGAACCGTCCGACAGGGACATGCCGTTGACTACGCCGGCGTCGTCCGTGGTGACGGCCTGGGTGCCGACGCCCGTGTGGACCGTCAGCCCCATGCCCTCGATCGTACGGAGCAGAGCCGCGCCGCCGCCCTCGTCGACCTGGACGGGCATCAGGCGGGGCGCGAACTCCACGACGCGCGTGTCGAGTCCGAGACCGCTCAGCGCGCCCGCCGCCTCCAGACCGAGCAGTCCGCCGCCCACGACCGCTCCCGTACGCGCTGTTTTCGCGTACGCCTCGATCGCGAGGAGGTCCTCAATGGTGCGGTAGACGAAGCAGCCCTCCGCGTCCTTCCCCGGAACGGGTGGTACGAAGGGATACGAACCAGTGGCGAGTACCAGCGCGTCGTACGCGAAGGTCCGGCCGGCGCGCGAAGTGACCGTGCGGGCCTCGCGGTCGATGGCCGTCGCCGGGTCGTCGAGGTGCAGCTCGATGCCGTGCCGCTCCATGAAGCCGGGCTCGCCGAGAGCGAGCTCGTCCGGGGTGCGGCCCGAGAAGTACGAGGTGAGCTGCACGCGGTCGTACGCGGGCCGCGGCTCCTCGCACAGGACGACGACTCGCGCCCTCTCCGTCACGCCTCGCTCGGCGAGGGCCTCCAGGAAGCGCTGGCCGACCATGCCGTGGCCGACGACCACGATCGTGGGTGGTGTGGACATCTCAGGCGCCTCCAAGCAGATGGAACAACGGGGTGGAGGGGAGCGGTTCGTCACCCTCCCAGGTGCGGGCGAGTTCGCCGACGGCGCCGAGATCGCCCAGCAGGATGCCGCCGATCAACCGGTCCCCGCGAACGACGACTTTGCGGTACGCGCCACGGGTGGCATCGGCGAGCCGGACGACGTCGTCACCGGGGAGCGGATTTGTCTCGCCGAAGGCGGCGAGGTCGAGCGGCCCGGCGCCGGCGCCGGTGCCGCGGCTGTTGAGGGTGAGACGGGTGAGGGCGCGGGTGCCGGTGTAGCGGGGCAGGGAAGCACTCGCGGGACCGGTGACCGCCGCTACGAGCCCGGCGGACACCGCAGCCGCGACGGCGTCGGCGGTGTCTGCGGTATCGGCGTGACCGGACGGCGGGGCGGCCAGTGCGGCGGCCGACGGCGAGGTGAGCAGCAGTGCCGCCAGGATGTCGGCCTGTTCGAGGGCGGGACCCGCGAGACCGTATACGCGGCCGTTGTGCTCGGCGCAGTCACCGATCGCGCGGATGTGCGGGTCCGAGGTGCGCAGCTCGTCGTCCACGACGATGCCGTGGCGCACCTCCAGGCCCGCCGCCTGCGCGAGGCCTACTCGGGGGCGTACACCGCAGGCGAGGACGACCAGGTCCGCGTCGAGGGCGTAGCCGTCGGCGAGCTCGACGGCCCGCACCGTCCCGGCGGCCCCCTCCCCGGCCTCGCAGCGCAGGCCACGTACCCGGCACTCGGTGTGGACCTCGACACCCAGCGTCTCCAGGTGACCGCGCAGCAACTCGCTGGCCTCCGGGTCGAGCTGGCGCTGCATGAGGTGTTCGCCCTGCTGGGCCAGTACGACCTGAGCGCCGCGTTCCGCGAGCGCGCGGGCCGCCGAGACGCCGAGGAGGCCGCCGCCGATGACGACGGCGCGGGTGCCTTCGCGTACGGCGGCTGCCAGTGCCAGGCAGTCGTCCAGGGTGCGGAAGGGGTGGACGCCGTCGGGGAGGTCGGCGCCGAGGCCGCGCAGCGGCGGCAGGACCGGGTTGGAGCCGGTCGCGAGGACCAGCGTGCCGTACGGGACGACGCTTCCGTCGTCGCACTGCACCACCCGCTCGGCACGGTCGATACGGACCACCCGCACTCCGCGCCGTACGGGCGTCTCCGGCTGCGCGATGACCTCGGGGCCGTAGCGGCCGGAGAGGACCTCGGCGAGCAGCACCCTGTTGTACGGAGCGTGCTCCTCCTCACCTATGACGGTGACGGTCGGCGTCGCCGCCGGCGTCGTCGGCACCGACGACGCGGCCGCCGGAGTGGTCCGGCGGGTCAGTTGCCGGGCCAGCCGGGCACCCGCCGTCCCGCCGCCGATCACCACGATGTCCTTGCTCATGACTGCAGCGTGCGGGGGCGGTGTTACCCGACCGCATCCCGTCTGTTTCCCGCGGGGAACACTGCGCTCAGCGCCACGCGTACCGCACTGTGAGGGGTCGGAGCCGCGCTGCCGGTCCTGTCCGGCCGGGGCCGCGCTGCCCGTCCTGTCCGGCCGGGGCCGCGCCGCCCGGACCCGCCTGGGCACTGTCCGGACCCGCCCCGGCACCGCCCGCCGGAACCTCAGATGTCGCTCAACTCTCCAGGGATCGATGGACGCCACACCCACCCCCTCCCTAGGGTCGCGATCATGCCCGACATATCGCTGACCGCGCTCGTTGTCCTTTGCATCGCCGCCGCCGCGGCCGGCTGGATCGACGCGGTGGTGGGCGGTGGAGGGCTGCTGCTCCTGCCGGCGCTGCTGCTGGGCCTGCCGCACGTGCCCGCCGCGCACGTCCTCGGTACCAACAAGGCGGTGGCGATCGTCGGCACCTCGGGCGCCGCGGTGACGTACCTTCGCAAGGCTCCGGTGAAGGTCGGGACGGCGATACGGATCGGGCTCGCGGCCCTCGTCGGCTCCATGACCGGCGCGTTCTTCGCCGCCGGGATCAGCAGCGGCGTACTACGCCCGGTGATCATGGTGGTGCTGCTCGCCGTCGCGGCCTTCGTGCTCCTGCGGCCCTCCTTCGGCCGCGCCGCCGCCGACGCGAAGACGCCGGTCACCCGGGCCCGTACGGTCACCGCGATCGTCCTCGTCGGCGGCGGCATCGGCTTCTACGACGGCCTTTTCGGCCCGGGCACCGGCACGTTCCTCGTCCTGGCGCTGACCGCCGTGCTCCACCTCGACCTGGTCACGGCCTCCGCCAACGCCAAGATCGTCAATGTCTGCACCAATGCCGGTGCGCTCGCGATGTTCGCCTACCAGGGAACGGTGCTGTGGCAGCTCGCCGCCCTCATGGCGCTCTTCAATCTGGCGGGCGCGATGGCGGGCGCGCGGATGGCGCTCAGGAAGGGCAGCGAGTTCGTGCGCGGGGTGCTGCTGGTGGTCGTCTTCTCGCTGGTCGCGAAGCTGGCCTTCGATCAGTGGACGTAGGTCGGCGTAGTTGGCACGCGGTCCGAGGCGGGCCCCGTCTGAAGCGGAGGACGTGGTCAGAGGGGCTGGAGCCGGGTGTGCAGGAGGCAGAATTCGTTGCCTTCCGGGTCGGCCAGGACGTGCCAGTTCTCGGTGCCGGTCTGGCCGACGTCGGCGGGCCTGGCGCCGAGAGCGAGCAGCCGCTCCAGCTCGGCGTCCTGGTCGCGGTCGGTGGCGTTGACGTCGATGTGCAGTCGGAGCTTCCCCGTCCGCGGGGCGCTGCTGGGGCTGAGGATGAGGGTGGGCTGCGGGCCGCCGAAGCCGGCGTCGGGCGGCCCGATCTCGATGCTTCCGTCGTCTTCCCGGCCGAGTTCGACGTAGCCGAGGACCTCGCTCCAGAACGCGGCGAGCCGGTCGGGGTCGGCGGCGTCGATGACCAGCTCACTGATGCGGCATGCCATGCCCGGCAGTGTACGTAGACGACCCGAGAGTCGACAGTCGGCCGCGTGCAAGGCGTCCGACAACGCGGAACCCGCCCGGCCGATCCGGCCGGATCGGCCGGGCGGATCTGACCCGGTACACCCCCCCAGCGGGGCGGTGCGCATCCGCCTGCTCGACCGCGGCAAGACCGTGTCCGGGGTCGCCGTCCGGCCTGAATGCCACCCGGTCACGGTCGGACGAATCCGGCTTCTTCGCCCCAGCCGGTCAGCGCACCGCCGTGAGGTGCGCGTACGCCACCACGTTCCCCCGGTAGCCGGTCCTCTCGGAGAACGTTCCGCCGCAGGTGATCACCCGCAGCTCCGCCTGCCCGGAGGCGGCGTACACCCGCTCCTCCGGGAAGTCCTCGCTGTCGTACACCTCGATGGCATCGATGGTGAAGACGGCGGTACGCCCGTCCTTGCGCACCACCTCGATGGTGTGGCCCTTCTTCAGCGCGCCGAGGTGGTAGAAGACCGCCGGGCCCCGCGCGTTGTCGACATGCCCGGCGATGACCGACGTGCCCTCGGCGCCGGGCGGGGTGCCGTCCTTGTACCAGCCGGCGAGGTTGCGGTCCCCGGCCGGCGGTACGTCGAGGCTTCCGTCGGGGGCGAGGCCGAGCCGCATGACAGGTGCGTCCACGTGCACGGCGGGTATCCGGATCCGTACGGGCTCGGAGGGCCGCAGCGGTGGCGCCGGCGGCACCGTGCTCCTCGGGACGTGCTCGGAACCGGCGGCGAACGCCTCGGCGGACGACGGCCGGGGCGGGTCCTGACCCGCGGCGCCGTTCTGGATCAGCCAGAGGCCGGTGCAGACGGCGATGGCGACGAGCCCGCCCTTCGTACGCCGGTCCGTCATAGTTGATCACCCTCCAGTCCAGTCCAGTCCAGTCCAGCCCGTCCCGGTCCGGTCCGTTCCGGTCCGTTCCGGGGCGTACGCCCCGCGTGCCCCCGCCCGGCTCGGGGCCAGGGCGGAGGCACGGGGAACTCCGGCGGTACGGGTACGGCGCGGCAGGGCCCCCCCGTCAGCGCTCCCGTGTGCCGCTCGCCCGGCGACGCAGGAGCCAGGTACCGCCGACGGCGGTCGCGGCCAGTACGGCCACGCCCGCCGCGATCTGGGTGGTGTCGGGGCCCGCGGACCCGCCGACACCGGTCTTGACGTGGCCCGTGGGGTGCGTGGGTCTGTGGGCCGGGTCGTGGTGGGTCGGGTCGTGGTGAGCCGAGTCGTGGTGGGTCGGGTCATCACGGTCCGGGTCGGGGTGGGGGGACTCGGGCGGCGGACCGGCGGTCACGGTGAGAGTTCCCTCGGCGGTGTTGCCGTTGTCGCAGGCCACAGCGATGTCGTGGGTTCCGTCCGGGGCATCGGGGGGAAGCTTGAACTGCCCGGTGGCGACCTCTTTGTGGGTGGCGGGCCGCAGCGGGAAGTCGCCCGCCCCGACGGAGTTGGCGTCGCCCGTGCCGCCGCTGTCGGCGCCGCAGGCGGTGGTGTTCACCGTGATGGCCGCACCGGGGCCCGCGGTCGCCGGATACACCTCCAGCGTGTGCTGCGGCGTGCCGTTCTCGGCGTACGCCGGTCCTGCGCCGAGGCCGATCGCGGTGGCCGCCAGCGCGGTACCGGTCAGCAGAAGTGCAGGGCGCATGGTGATCCTCCCGGAAGCGTCGGTACGGCACTCCCTCCCGAGATAAGTGGCCGTACGCGCCGGGCGCCTGCTGAAGCCAGGTCAGATGGCCCGCTCCCACCAGGCGCCACGCCCGGCACGAGCCGCGTTCACCCAGGTCAGCACCCGGGCGGCGGCAGGCTGGACGGTCCGCCCCGCCCTGCGCACCGAATGGGTGACGGGCGGGGTGTCCGGGCCGCCTCAGACGCGGTCCCAGGGCGTCGCCTCGTACACCGACATGACCGTCTTCATCAGTTCCTCGTCGACCGCGAACTCCGTGTCGTCGATACGCCGCACCGGGGCGATGCCCTGCGCGTTCGTGACGAACGCGGCCCGGTACGTGCCGAGACCGTCCAGCGTCACCGGGCCCCGCACCGACGGCAGGCCGGACTCCGGGAGGCGGGCTTCGAGCAGGGCCATGGTGACGCCGTGCAGCGACGGCGCGTCGGGCCAGACGACCGAAGTGCCGTCGTAAAAGGCGATGTTGGTGATCGCACCCTCCGTGACGACTCCGCCCGGACCGGTCAGCAGCGCGTCGTCGAAGCCCGCGTTCCGCGCGAGCCGGCCGTAGTGGGTCTGGGCGAAGCCGCCCAGGTGCTTGAGGTGCGGGAAGGGACGCTCGTACGGGACCGACATCAGGGCCCGCGGCGTCGGCGGCATGGTGGCGGGCGGGCGGACGGTGACCATCAGGGTGGGCGCCTCTGCCTCGGGCGCCCAGAACACGTACACGCGCACCGCGGCGTCGTGCACCCCGGCCCCGTCGAGCGCGTGCCGCACCCGCTCGCGCACCAGCTCCCCGTCGAGCCCGACGCCGAACACCTCCTGGGTGGCGGCGTCGAGTCGCGCGAGGTGCAGGCGCAGTCCGCGCACGCCGCGGTCCCTGACTTGCATCGCGGTGAAGTGGGCGTAACCGCCGTACAGGGCCGGGACGAGCAGGTCGTCCGCCGTGGTGGCCCTTCGGCCGTCGACCTCGATGTGGGGAGCGGCGGATGCGGGAGGTGTGGTCATGCGACCACCGTAGAGGCGGCGCGCGCGTGTTGAGAGATGTCCCCGCGCGTACAGCTTGACCTCAATCATGGTTGAGGTACGAGTCTTGCCGCATGGACATCACGACGCACGTATCCGCCCAGGTCAACACCCCTTCCGACGCCCCCGCCCCGCTGCGGGTCGCCGTCATCGTCGCCAGCAATCGCGAGGGCCGCTTCGCCCCCGTCATCGCCGACTGGTTCCTCTCCCGGACCGCCGAGCACGACGACCTCGACATCGATGTGATCGACCTGGCCGGCATCGAACTGCCGACCGCCCTCTCCTTCAACCCGTCGGACGAGGTCAAAGCAGTCCTCGCCCAGGTCTCCCCGCGCCTCGACGCCGCCGACGCCTTCGTTGTCCTCACCCCCGAGTACAACCACTCCTTCCCCGCCTCCCTCAAGAACCTCATCGACTGGACCGGCAGCGAATGGCACGCCAAGCCCGTCGGCTTCGTTTCCTACGGCGGCATGTCGGGCGGCCTGCGCGCCGTCGAGCAACTGCGCCAGGTCTTCGCCGAAATGCACGCCACCACCATCCGCGACACCGTCAGCTTCCACGGCCCCCGAGCCCACTTCGACGATGACGGCCGGCACAAGGACCCGTCCGCCCCCAACACCGCCGCCAAGGCCCTGCTGAACCAGCTCACCTGGTGGGCACACGCCCTGAGAAACGCCAAGTCCGCCCGCCCGTACACCGGCTGACGGCGGCGACGCGGGACCCCGAAATCGTCTGCCATGCAGAACTGACGGCGGTGCCCACCAGGCAGGATGGTGATCGGGTGAAGGCCGGTGGCCGTTCAGCCGAGGGTGCCCGCGTCACTGGCGGTGTGCGCCCGATGTCTTGTTGTACTTGCGTTCATTTGATCCGAATCACACGGACGGCGCGTACGCCCGCCTGCACGCGCCACAGTTCGCGGCGACGACGGCGGCTTGAACTGTGACCACTCACAGTGGGTTGTCAGACCCGTCGGTTACGGTGAGGGTTCGCGTACGCAATGAGCAACGGGGGTGGCGGGTATGCGTGCTGAGGCGTTGGCGCTGCGGCTGACGGAGCTGGCGGGGACTGGGGAGGGGGACCTCCGGTCGCTGGTGGGTGAGTTCCGGCGCAGTGAGGTGCTGGTGCCGGTGGTGGAGGGGGCGCTGCTTTCGGTGGCGACGGGGCCGGTCCGCTGGTTGTTCGCGTTCACGAGTGTGGAGGCGCTGGAGGTCTTCGCGCGGCAGCGGGGCGAGGTTGTTGATGAGTGGGTGCCGGTGTTCGGGGCCCGGCTTGTGGACCAGGTGATTCCGGATATTGGTGGGCCGGTGGGGGTCGCGGTGGATGTCGGAAGTCCGGCGGGGATGGTGCTGCCACCGGTGGCCGGGATCGTGCCGGACGCGGTGGCGCTGGATGTGGCGGGTGCTGCGGTATGAGCGACGCGGGCGGGTACCGGGCGGATACCGAGTCACTGGGTGAGATCACCAAGGGCATCAACCTGGCGATGGATGAGCTGAAGGAGCTCGGGTTCGATGTCGATGCGAATCTGGGGCGGGGCTTCGACGACTTGGAGCTTGCCGGCCTGGAGTTGGGTGACAAGCCGTTGCAGGAGATCTTCGCGGAGTTCTGCGACCGGTGGGGCTGGGGGGTGCGCACCCTGATGCAGGACGCCAGTAATTTCGCGGCCGGGCTCGGACTGAACGCAGGGCTCTACCACGAGGAGGAACGGTACGCGGCGAACACGTTCAAGACGGTGTGGAATCAGGTCGGCGGCAACCCGTACGCCTCTGCGGAGGAGATCGAGAAGACGTCGGTGAAGGACACGGTGCTCAAGGGCAACGTGGTCGGCCATGTGATGGACGCGGACTACAGCGCGGAGTCCGTGGTGGAGGCCGAGGCGGGGAAGAGCGAGGCCGTCGCTCAGGCGGTGGAGGACTTCGGGACGTCGCCGTTGACGGGGTGGCAGGACGATACCGAATGGCAGTGGGACGGCCCGCCCCAAGCCGAGCAGGCGCCCGCCGGGGGTTCTGCGGGTGGTGAGCGCTGATGGGCATCGACCTGCCCGATATAGGCGGCGCGATCAAGAGCGGTGTCGACAACATCGGTGCCAGGGCCGAGGGCGCCCTGGACTCCGCGAAGGAGAGCGTCGGCGAGGCCACCAACCGGGTCACGGACAAGGTGGCCGACGGCCTGTCCTCGGTCGGGGCCGACCGGATCGCCGAGGGCGTGCGGGACTACGGCGAAGGTGTGAGCAACCGCCTGGGGGGCGATGTCCCCGAGCGGCAGTTGGGCGAGAGCGAGGATCCCAGGGAACTCATTCACGGCAGCGCCCCGGCGATTGAGGCGCGGGCGTCCCACCTGGCTGACTTCGGCAAGGCGTTCGAGACGGTCGGCCAGGGTTTGCGTGGTCTGGACAGCGGTGCCTGGCAGGGCAAGGCCGGTGACGCGTTCCGGGAGAAGTTCGGGATGCAGCCGCCGGCGTGGTTGAAGGCGGCCGACGCGTGTGAGGAGGCCGGCAAGGCTCTGAAGGCGTACGGGGAAGCGGTGAGCTGGGCGCAGGGGCAGGCTTTGGCCGCGATCGAGGCGTACAAGAGTGCTCAGCGGGCCAGTCAGAGCGCGGCCAAGGTGTATGACGCGCAGGTCGCCCAGTACAACCAGGCCGCCACCCAGTACAACAAGATTGCCGCGACGGGCGGTGATCCTGGCCCGAAGCCGACCCAGCCAGGCACGTTCCATGACCCGGGCGAGGCGGCCCGCCGCGAGGCACAGGAGATCCTGACCGAGGCCCGCCGCCAGCGCACCGAGGCGGCACGCGACGCGTACCTGCGCATCAAACAGGCTCTGGAGCAGGCGCCGCAGAAGCCGGCGCTCAGCGACCGGCTCGGTGCCGAGGCCAAGGACCATGTGCTGAGCACGAGCATGGACCTTGCGCACCTGGTCGGCGGCTTCGCCAAGGGCCTGGGCGACGCAGTGGTGATGGCGCGCACGCTCAATCCGTTGGATCCCTACAACCTCACCCACCCCGCCGAGTGGAGCAAGCAGCACCATGCGCTGGCGATGAACCTGCTCGGCACGGTGGCCCATCCCGAGCGGATCCCGATGGGAATCATCGGCTCCGGATGGTCCAGCGACCGAGGAGACACCGCCGGCAGATTCCTGTCCAACGTGATCGGAACCAAGGGAGCGGGCGGGCTGGCCAAGGGCGCCGCCCGGGGAGCGGCCCGAGGAGCCGCCCGAGGAGCGGGCACGGGCACGGCCCGTAGAAGTGTCGGCGCGGCGCTCAAGGACTTGGCCAGGGAACTGAAATGCAAGTGGTTCGGCGACCCCATCGACATGGCCACCGGCCGGATGGCGCTGTCGCAGACCGACGTATCACTCCCCGCCCGCTTGCCGTTGGTCTTCTCGCGGCAGTTCGAGTCGTCCTACCGGGCAGGCCGCTGGTTCGGCCCCAGCTGGACCTCCACCGCCGACCAGCGCCTGGAGATCGACGCAGAAGGCGTCATCTTCATCCGTGACAACGGCGCCATGCTGGCCTACCCCCACCCGGCGCCCGGCGTGCCGACGCTGCCCCTGGAGGGCGGGCGCTATCCGCTGACCATCGACGCCCACGGCGACTACACCGTCACCGATGAGCTGAGCGGTCGAATATGGGACTTCGCCGCCCCGGGCGGCGACGGCAACGGCATCGCCCTCCTGGCCCAGGTCATCGACCGCTCGGGCCAGTGGCTCACCTTCGAGTACGACACCGAAGGCGCCCCGACAGCAATCGTGCACTCGGCGGGCTATCACCTCAAGATCACGACCGCCGAGGACCGAATAACCGCCCTGCACCTCGCCCACGCGGCAGAGGACGGCGGCGACCAGGAGCTGGTCCGCTTCGGCTACGACGAACACGGCCACCTGGCGGCGGTGACCAAGCCGTCCGGCCTCCCGACCCGCTTCACCAACGATTCACTCGGCCGGATCACCGCCTGGACCGATACCAACAACTCGTCCTACAGGTACGTCTACGACGACCAGGCGCGTTGTATCTCTCAGTCAGGCGAAGCCGGCCACCTCCGCAACACGTTCACCTATGACGACACCGACCCCGAGACCGGTAACCGGGTCATCACTGCGACCAACTCCCTCGGCCACAGCACGCGCTACCACGTCAACCGTGACCTGCAGGTCGTCAAAGAGATCGCCCCGGACGGAGCCACCACCCACACCACGTACGACCGGTACGACCGTCCCCTGACCATCACAGACCCGCTCGGGCGCACGCTCAGCTACGCGTACGACAAGGCCGGCCGCATGGTGATGGCCGTCCGGCCCGACGGCCGTTACACCAGCGTCGGCTACAACGACCAGGGCCTGCCCGTCTCCATCGCCGGGGCCGACGGGACATACGGCGCCCAGTCCTTCGACGAGTTCGGCAACCGCACGGAGCACACGGATTCCTCCGGGGCCACGACTCGCTTCACGTACGACGAGCTCGGCCACCTGTCCGGGGTGACGGACGCGCTGGGCGCGAGGACCACGGTCTGCTGCAACGCCGCAGGCCTCCCCCTGGAAGTCACCAACCCCTTGGGCGCTGTGACGCGTTACGAGCGGGACGGTTTCGGACGTCCGGTCGCGGTCACCGACCCGCTGGGTGCGACGACGCGGCTGGAGTGGACGGTCGAGGGCAAGCTGTCGCGGCGCACCGCTCCGGACGGGAGTACGGAGACGTGGACGTACGACGGCGAGGGCAACTGCACGTCACACACGGACGCGATGGGCGCCGTCTCGACCTTCGAGTACACGCACTTCGACCTGATGTCGGCCCGCACGGGCCCGGACGGGGTCCGTTATGAGTTCGAGCACGACTCGGAACTCCAGCTCCGGAAGGTCATCAACCCCCAGGGTCTGACCTGGAGGTACGAGTACGACCCGGCTGGTCGCCTGATAGCCGAAACGGACTTCGACGACCGGGCGCTGACGTACGCCCATGACGCAGCAGGTCAGTTGACGACGCGGACAACAGCCTCCGGTGCGGTGATCCGCTTCGAGCGGGATGTGCTGGGTCGCACGGTGAAGAAAGACGCCGCTGGGGCGGTGACGACGTACGCGTACGACGTAACGGGCAGCCTTGCCCGGGCGACCGGCCCGGACGCGGACCTGACGCTGGAGCGGGACGACGCGGGCCGCCTGCTGGCGGAGACGGTCAACGGCCGCGCGGTCACGTACGCCTACGACACACTGGGCCGCCGAACCGGCCGTACCACCCCGGCGGGTGCGGTCAGCACCTGGAGATACGACGCGGCGGGCAACCGCACCGAACTGACGACCTCTGGTCGGACCTTGACCTTCGAGCACGACGAGGCAGGCCGCGAACTTTCCCGCCACCTCGGCGGAGCTCTGACTCTCACCAGCGCCTTCGACGACCTCGGCCGCCTGACCAAACAGGAGCTGTTCGGCCCGGCCGACCGGCGCATCCAGCAGCGTGCCTACGCATACCGCGAGGACGGCAACCTGGTCGGCATCGACGACCAGCTCAACGGATCCAGCCGCTTCGACCTGGACGCGGCAGGCCGGGTCACCGCGGTCCACGCGGCAGGCTGGACGGAGACATACGCATACGACGAGGCGGGCAACCAGACCTCGGCATCCTGGCCGCCCCCCATGCCGGGCCAGGAAGCGGTCGGCCCGCGCACCTACACCGGAACACGCATCCGCACAGCGGGCGCAGTCCGCTACGAACACGACACGGCAGGCCGCATCACACTCCGCCAGAAGCCACGCCTGTCCCGCAAGCCGGACACCTGGCGCTACACGTGGGACGCCGAGGACCGCCTGGTCTCGGTCCTCACCCCGGACGGCACGACCTGGCGCTACCAGTACGACCCACTGGGCCGCCGCATCGCGAAACAGCGCCTTGCGGCAGACGACTCCGAAAAGATCGCGGAACAGGTCGACTTCACCTGGGACGGCACGACACTGTGCGAACAGACGACGCACACCCCGGGCACTCCTCACGCTCCCGCGCTCACCCTCACCTGGGACCATGACGGCCTACGCCCCCTGACCCAGACGGAACGCAAGACTTCGGCGGCCGACACCTCTCAGGAGGAAATCGACGCCCGCTTCTACGCAATCGTCACAGACCTCGTCGGCACCCCGACAGAACTCGTCGACGAACAGGGCGACATCGCGTGGCGGTCCCGCAGCACGCTCTGGGGCACGACGGCTTGGAACCGGACAGCTACGGCCTACACCCCTCTTCGCTTCCCCGGCCAGTACTTCGACCCAGAGACAGGCCTCCACTACAACTACTTCCGCCACTACGACCCCGAAACCGCCCGCTACCTCACCCCCGACCCGTTTGGCCTCGCGCCCGCAGACAATCCCACGGCATACGTCCACAACCCTCACACCTGGGGCGACCCGCACGGTCTCGCGCCCTACGAGAATCAACTGCCTGACGAGTTGGGGCAGGAACTGGCAACGGCTGAGCGTCTAGGGGTGACGCCCATCCGGGTAGGAGGTGAAGGGTTCGATGCGGCGGTCAACTCAGGAACCGTAAAGTGGGCCGTGACACCGGAAGGGGATCTCCTAGTGATCCCTAAGCATGTTGATGGCGTGGAATTGAAGCACCCCGTCCTCACGGGAGGTGGGCCAGTCATAAGTGCGGGAGAAGCAGAGATCGCTGGCGGGGGAGGGGGATATTTTGGTCTCGAACTCAATAACAATAGCGGCCACTATCGGCCATCACTGGAAAGCCTTAAAATTGGAAGAGAAGCATTTGAACGGGCCGGAATTCCCTTTGTGTAACGGTCAAGAGGGGCCCTCGGGCGGCAATCAGCCTGATTTGAAATTTGCGGCAAAACTATCCGTAAGCGAGGTGCGGGAGATTGTCGATCGAGCCGCAGTAGGCTCAGCTGCGGACTCGTGGTGGGAGGGTATGCGTACGTTGTGTGTTGGCAGGATGCAGGATGTGCGGCGGAATGCGAGCGAGCGCATTGAGTGGGGGCGATTGGCTGTTAAAGCTATCCACTCCAAGCGTGAGGGAGACCCGGATCCCAAGATTCCACTCGCTGCGGAAGCTCGGATTCGCGCATACGTGATCCGAGAATTTGGGAAGGATCAGGAAGATGATTTCAGGAATCCGGTAGCACTTTGCGGTCAGGTCATTGCGGGGGTTGATTCTGAGCTCGACTCGGTAGCATTTTCGGCCTCTCGCTGGCGGGAGGCTGGCCGGGCAGAAATGTTGCGGTTGCGGAGAATTAAAAACCTCCTTCAGTCTCTTGTGGAAATCAAGGAGTTTCTTGATCCAGGCGATCCTCTTTGCCGCAAGGTGGCGACGTGGTTGGAACTGATTCCGTCTTTGCCCTGACCCGGGATGTGGCCGCCTCTCTGAACACGTAACACGCTCGTGAGTCGGCGGACGACTGACCGGGGGGGGAGACCTATGGAACGTAAACCTGGGAAGGGAAGGTGCATAATTTCGGAAGTCGACCGGATTTCCGAGGTATGCGATAACTGCGGAGTCGAATCCTGGTCCGTAGCCAGTGAGGCGCTTGTGCGTGAAGGTGCGCAGACTTCGTAGTGCAGATCGAGAAAGAGCGAAGGGGGGATGTATCGCATTGTTGGGGTCACAAGGAAACTGCGTCGAGCGGTTCGCCCGCCAAAAGGGTGCCATGGAAACGTTGTTCCAATACCGGCTCCGCAGTCCGACCGGCGGGCTCGCCGCCGACTTGACCGCCCACCCCGTTGCATCCGATCAATCTTCCGAGTGCTCCCTGCGGATCCACCAAAATATCTGGCTGGCCTATCCACTTGGCGGACTTTATTGGAAAGATGCCGCTTGGCTCTCCTTCGGAGTGGCGCTACACGCACAAATCTTGGCGACACGCCATCCAAAAGGTCTGGGTATCCAAGTAGTTTCGCTTCGAGCGCCATTGAACGACTACCGATCCGAAGTTGCGGCGCTCGCAATGGACGGGTGGCTGCGCGCCGAATTCGACCTGCCAACTGCTGGCGCTGAGGTTTCGTTTAGTCAAGCAGGCGGTGACTATATTTTCCATTGGGGAAATATCGAATCACCATTTGCGGATCACACCTAGCACTATGGCGAAGGGCCGGGTCATCGCTCTCGCGCAGTTCGATGCCTATCGTTTCGGTGACGCCGACCTCCAGGCAGTTGGATCCGTCTGGGCTGAAGGACGATTTCTGCCAGTTAGTGAAGGTCGGCATGGTGCCTGCTCTCAGCTTCCGTGGGCCGAGCGGTGGACGGTGATGCCGCTCTTGAGGCTGTGTATGAGGCTGCGAAGCTCCTTGGCGATGTTGACGCAGGCGTTGCCCTCTGCGCAGTAGGAGGACTTCTACCATTCGCTAGCGGTCGGCATGCCGGGCCCCTTTCAGGCGTCGGCGGAACGCGGGCTGAGCCCGTGGGTCTTCAGGCTGAGTACGAGCTGGCGCACACTTTGGGTTGTGGCGGTGAGGATGACCTCCGGGTCATCGCTTTCGCGGAGCTTGATACCTCCTGTTTCTGCGGCGACCTCCAGGCAGTTGGAGCTGTCTCCGCTGTAGGTGGACTTCTGCCAGGGTGACGTGGGCACGGTGGATTCCTTTCTCAGATGTCCTGCGCAATGCGGTGGATGAACTCGCGGGACGCGGAAGGCTTCAAAGCGCTGTGCTCCATGCGGTCCAAAACTGATCGGTACTTTGCCAACTGGGCTTCGGCATCGAGAAAGTCGCAGCCGTGGTGCACGTCGAGTTGCACAGTGTCGAGCTGCGGCACAGGGCCGGATACGTAGTCGATGGACTGGCCGTTGCCTGGGAACGTGGCCTTGCTGAAGGGGATCACTCTGATGGTGACGTGGTCGAGCTCACTCATTGCGATGAGGTGCTTGAGTTGGGCTCGGGCTGTTGCGGATTCACCGAAACCCATGCGAAGGGCGGCTTCGTGGATGATCGCGGTGTATGGGATTGGAGGATCCCGGTAGAGGATCTCCTGTCGCTTGATGCGGTGGGAGATGCGGTGCTCCACCTCGTACGGGCGCAGGGGCGGGACGACGGTGTTGAAAAGCGCACGGGCGTGGTCCGGTGTCTGGAGGAGTCCTGGGATGTGGATCACCACGGCCACTCTCAACTCTGCGGCGTAATACTCCAGTTCCGCTAGATCGGCGAACGCGGCAGGCAGATACTCGCGATGTTCGTCCCACCAGCCGCGCTTGCGACCGCCGGTCATGGCGGCGAGAGCCTCCACGAGTTGATCGTCTCCACATGAGTAGGCCCGGGCGAAGGCGCGGACCCGGTCGGCGCTGACGGCGTAGCGGCCGGCTTCGATGCTGCTGATTCGCGCTTGGTTGACGCCGAGGAGGGTGGCGGCGGCAGTGGCGGTCAGGCCCGCGTGTTCACGGAGTTTGCGCAGCTCGGCACCAAGACGGCGCTGTCGCAGGGTGGGTGCGGTGCTGGGTGGCATGAGGCTCCCCTCTTCGTGTGCACGCAGTGTGCCCGTGTCACCCACAAGGGGCAATTGGCAAGCATCTCTATAGCCTGATGGCAACTATCCCATTCAGCGCTCTATGGTGGAACCCAAGCCACTTGCTGGTTTGGCTGCCGTGAGTTCGGAAGCGCACCGCCCCTCGATCGGGCGGCATTGCCACCGCGCGGTGCCGCGGCAAGTGGGGTCAACTCCGTCCTTCCGTAGGAGGCGTTCATGGCCACCGTATCCTCGTCCGAACCTTGGGCGTACGCCCTTCACTTGCCTCATCATCCCCGTGCCCCGCGTGTTGCCCGGATGACGCTCCGAGCCGTTCTTGGAGGGCACGGGATAAGCGAATTGATTGACGTCGCAGAGCTGTTGACCTCCGAGGTGGTCACCAATTCCTACCGGTACTCGGACGGCCCCGCCTCCCTGCGGATGCGGTCCATGGACAAGGGGCGGCGGCTGCGGGTCAGCGTGTGGGACACGAATCCCGTGATCCCGGCGCCCTTCGACAAACCGCCGGGGCCGCTGCCATTCGTTCCGCTCCGGGAGCCGGACGATTCCACCGGTGGGCGGGGGCTGCTGCTCGTACAGCTCTGTGCCGACAATTGGGGTGGCTTTTCCGTCAGGGCCGGGCTCGGCGGGAAGCTGCTCTGGTTCGAGCTGGGGCGGCCCGAGGTGGAATTCGCATGCGCGGCGTAATGCGCAATGGAGAGCAGGGAGTGACCGTGGCCGAATGGCTGACCGTACTGACCATGATCGACAGCCGGGAGAAGGCGCTGGCGCTCGCGCGTGGTGCCGTGGACGCACGGCTGGCGGCCTGTGCGCAGGTCGGTGGGCCCGTGGCCTCCGTCTACTGGTGGGAGGGGGCGACGGAGACCGACGAGGAGTGGCAGGTGGTGTTCAAGACGGTCGGCGGGCGGTACGAGGAGCTGGAGGCCTACGTCAAGGGCGTCCATGACTACGACACCCCCGAGATCATCGCCACCGCCGTGGTGCGCGGCAGCGCGGAGTATCTGGCGTGGGTGGCCGAGGAGACCGCTGTGGCCGGTGACTGATCAGTCCTGCGGCTCCCGCTCGACCCGTACCGCGCAGACCTTGAACTCCGGCATACGTGACGTCGGGTCCAGCGCCGGGTTCGTCAGCGTGTTGGCCCTGCCCTCGCCCGGCCAGTGGAACGGCATGAAGATCGTGTCCGAGCGGATGGAGTCCGTGATCCTGGCCGGCGCGACCGCCCGGCCGCGACGGGACACCACCGCCAGCCGGTCGCCCTCCGACACGTCCAGGCGCTGCGCGAGCCGTGGATGCAGCTCTACGAACGGGCCGGGCGCGGCCGCGTTGAGCTCGTCGACGCGGCGGGTCTGGGCGCCGGACTGGTACTGGGCGACGACCCGGCCGGTGGTGAGGAGGAGCGGGTACTCGGCGTCCGGTTCCTCCGCCGCCGGGCGGTGTACGACGGGGACGAAGCGGGCGCGGCCGTCCTCCGTCGCGAAGCGGTCGAGGAAGAGGCGGGGCGTACCGGGGTGGTCGCCACCCGTGGCCGTAGCGGTGTCCGTGGTCGTGGCCGTGTCCATGGTCGTGTCCGGGCAGGGCCAGAAGACGCCGTCCTCCTCCGCGATCCGGCGGTACGAGATGCCCGAGTAGTCCGCCGGGCCGCCCGCCGATGCGCGGCGCAGCTCGTCGAAGACTTCCTCGGGGTCGACGGGGAAGCCCTTCTCGTGGCCCAGCAGCGCCGCGAGCGCGTGCATGACCTCCAGGTCCGTACGTACACCGGGCGGCGGGTCGATCGCCTTGCGCCGCAGCAGGACCCGCCCCTCCAGGTTCGTCGTGGTCCCGGTCTCCTCCGCCCACTGGGTGACCGGAAGGACGACGTCCGCCAGTGCGGCGGTTTCCGAGAGGACCACGTCCGCCACCGCCAGGAAGTCCAGCGAGCGCAAGCGCTCCTCGATGTGGGCGGCGCGGGGCGCCGAGACGACGGGGTTGGAGCCCATCAGCAGGAGGGATTTGATGTCGCCGCCGAGCGCGTCGAGGAGTTCGTACGCACTGCGGCCCGGGCCCGGCAGGCTGTCCGGGTCCACGCCCCACACCCCCGCGACGTGCTCACGCGCGGCCGGGTCGGTGAGCTTGCGGTAGCCGGGCAGCTGGTCGGCCTTCTGGCCGTGCTCGCGGCCGCCCTGCCCGTTGCCCTGGCCGGTGAGACAGCCGTAACCGGAATGGGGACGGCCGGCGTGGCCCGTGGCGAGGCAGAGGTTGATCCAGGCGCCGACCGTGTCCGTGCCCTTGGACTGCTGCTCGGGGCCGCGCGCGGTGAGGACCATGCCGGTCCCGGCGTCACAGAACATCCGTACCGCGTCACGGAGCTGGGGGAGCGGGACGCCGGTGAGGCGCTCGACGAGCTCGGGCCAGTGCCCCATCGCGGCCGACCGTGCCTCCTCCCAGCCGGTCGTACGGTCCCGGATGAAGGCGTCGTCCGTACGGCCTTCGGCCACGACGATGTGCAGCAGCCCGAGCGCGAGCGCCAGGTCGGTGCCGGGGCGCGGTGCGAGATGCAGGTCGGCCTGTTCGGCGGTGCGGGTACGGCGGGGGTCGACGACGATGAGCTTGCCGCCGTTCTCCTTCAGCTCCGTGAGGTAGCGCAGCGCGGGCGGCATCGTCTCCGCGAGGTTCGAGCCGACGAGGATCACGCAGCCGGTGCGCGGGATGTCCTCCAGCGGGAAGGGCAGGCCCCGGTCGAGGCCGAAAGCCTTCTGGTGGGCCGCGGCGGCGGACGACATGCAGAAGCGGCCGTTGTAGTCGATCTGGGACGTGGACAGGACCACGCGGGCGAACTTGCCGAGCGCGTACGCCTTCTCGTTGGTGAGTCCGCCGCCTCCGAAGACCCCGACCGCGTCGCGGCCGTACGCCTCTTGTGTACGACCGAGCTCCTCCGCGATCTTCGAAAGGGCCTCCTCCCAGGTGGCCGGTTCGAGCCTGCCTGTGGCGGGGCGACGGACCAGTGGCTCGGTCAGGCGCACCCGGGAGGAGAGCACGGCGGGCGCCGTACGGCCCTTGCCGCACAGCGCGCCCCGGTTCACCGGGAAGTCCGTACGCTCGACGACTTCCACCACGTCGCTGACCTGGGCGGCGGCCCGCAGGTTCATGCCGCACTGGAGCGCGCAGTACGGGCAGTGGGTGGGGGTGGGGGTCGACGGCGGTGCCGGGGACAGGGTGGGGGAGGTGCGGGGCATGCCGTCAGCATGCGACGGCGGTGTTACGGCGACGGGCGCCCGGTGTTACGCCTCCGGTACGCCTGGCTCCGCGTCACCCCCTCTCTACGGTGAGGTGCCGCTGCTGGTGGCGAGGGCTGCTACTGCCCGCGAGGTGCTTGACCGGCATAACGGCGGCCGCCGGGCTGTCAGCGCGCCGACGCCTCGGCCAGCGCTTCGGCCACACCGGGTTCCTGGCGCCCCAGAAACTGCGGATCCGGTTCGGTCGCGGCGTCGAGCGCCGCCTTGCCGGCCGCGAGGATCTCCCGTACGCCGCCGTAGTACCAGGTGGCGTCGCGCCGGGCGTCGACACCGACGCCGTATGCGTCGACGCCGGCCGCCCGGCACAGCCCGATCGCCCGGCGGATGTGGAATCCCTGGCTCACCAGCACGGCCCGGTCCACCCCGAAGATCTTCTTGGCCCGTACGCACGAGTCCCAGGTGTCGAAGCCGGCGAAGTCGCTGACGATGCGCTTGTCGGGCACGCCGTGCGCGACGAGGTAGGCGCGCATGGCGTCCGGTTCGTCGTACTCCGTCCGGCTGTTGTCCCCGGTCACGAGCACGACCTTCGCCTTGCCCGCCCGGTAGAGCTCGGCGGCCGTGTCGAGGCGGTTCGCGAGGTACGGCGACGGGCCGCCCCGCCAGAGGCCCGCCCCGAAGACGACGACGACGTCGCGGGCGGGGGCGTCGGCCGTCGTCCTGACCCGGCTGTCGGCGACGGCGTGCAGCCAGGTCGCGGGCGCGAGCGCGAACACGGCGGTGAGCATGAGGGCCTGGACGGTACGCCGTTGGGCGCGGCGGGTGCGGGGTATGAGGCGCGGGCGTTTCAGCCGACCACCCGCCCACCGCTGTGCCCTGCCCCGCGCCTTACCCCATGCACTGCCCCAGGAAAATCGCATGCTGCTGCCCGCCCCCGACTGGAATGCTTTCGCCATGTCGAGACAATTCTGGCCCCTGTACGGACTGCGGCTCACAACTCCGCGCCTGGAACTGACGCTTCCGGACGGTGAGGTGCTCGACGAACTGGCCCGCGTCGCGGCCGACGGCGTACACGACGAGGCGTACATGCCGTTCTCGGTGCCGTGGACCGACGGGTCGCCGCAGGACCGGGCGCGGGCGACCTTCCAGCACGTACTGGGCACCATCGCTGAGTGGCGGCCGGAGAAGTGGACACTCAGCCTCGCCGTACGGTGCGAGGGCAAGACCGTCGGACGGCAGGACCTGATGACTGACGACTTCCCGGTGACCAGGGAAGGGGAGACCGGCTCCTGGCTGGGGCTGGCACACCAGGGGCGCGGCATCGGCACGGAGATGCGGGCGGCCATGCTGCACCTGGCCTTCGAGGGTCTTGGGGCGCGCCATGTCACGTCCGGCGCGATGACGGACAACGCGTCTTCCCTGCGGGTGTCGGAGAAGCTCGGCTACCGGCCGGACGGCCTGATGGTGGAATCGGTACGGGGCGAGGCCAGGACGGTGCTGCGGCTGCGCCTGACCCGCGAGGCCTGGGAGGCGCACCGAACGGTGCCGGTGGAGGTGGCGGGGCTGGAGCCGTGCCGCGAGCTGTTCGGGGCGTAGCGCCGAGGGGGGCGGGACCTGGCGCAGGCCTCTGGCTCCTGCTCTTGGCGCCCTTACCCCCTGTCCCAGGCACCCCGCGGGCCTGGCCCCAGGTCCTGGCCGGGCCCTAACCCAGGTCCTCGATCCGGGCCCTGGCCTGCCCGCCGGGCCCCTGGCCCATGTCCTCGATCCCCGGTCCCCGGTCCCTGGCCCCGCTCCCGTCCCCCCGGACCCTGACCCCGGCCCCCTGGCGCCGGCCCCCTGGCCCCTGACCCGGTCCCCGGCCCCGGACCCGGTCCCCGGCCTTTGCCCTTGGCCCTGCCCCGGCTCCAGGCCCCGGCCCCTGGCCCTGGGGCCCCGGCCCCTGGTCCCCGGGCCCAGCCCCGGTTCGGTCCCCGGCCGCCGGCCCCCAGGCCTCGCCCCTAGCCCCCGGCCCGGCCCCTTCCTCCCCCCTCCCCCCCCCCCGCAAACCCCTCCTCCCGCAGCAACCTCCAGCCCGTCCGGCGTTTGAGGACCGGGGGCCGGGGCGGAGCCCCGGTTGCGGGAAGGGGCGGGGAGGAAAAGGCCCGCCTGACACCGGCCCCGCCGGCCCGGTGAGGCCACCGAAAACACCCGTCACGCTCGCGCAACGAGGCCGCAACCTGCGCCCGGCAGTATCGGTTCATGACGGAGTCGGCAGCACACCGCGAGTCACTTCCGCTCGACAGTACGGCGCAACTGCTCACCCGCATCACCACCCAGCTCGGCACGCAGCTGAGGCACGTCTCCCTGAACGGAACCCGCCGTCCGATGACACCGCCCACGCACCCGCTCACGCACCCGCCCCGCCCCCCGTCCCCGCCCGCCCTCGTCGCCGTCGCCCACGGCAGCCGCGACCCCATGGCGCTGCGCACCGTCACCACGCTGCTGGAACGCGTGCGCGAGCTGCGCCCAGGTCTCGACGTACGGCTCGGGCACATCGAACTCAACGAGCCGCTGCTGCCCGACACGCTCGCGGACATCGGCCCGGGCGCGGCCGTGCTCGTACCGCTGCTGCTCAGCCGTGGTTACCACGTCAAGCAGGACCTGCCGCAGGCCGCCGCCACCGCCCCCCACCTGCGCATCCGCATAGCGAGCCCGCTCGGCCCGCACCCGCTCCTGGTCGAGGCGCTGTACGCCCGCCTCACCGAGGCCGGCTGGCAGACCTCCGACGCCACGCACCGGGGCAGCGGCGTCGTCCTCGCCGCCGCCGGCTCCCGCGACCCGCAGTCGGCCGCCGACACCCGCCGCACCGCCGCGATGCTGAGCGAACGCCTCGGCGGAGTCCCCGTCGTCCCCGCCTACGCGTCCGCCGCCTCCCCGGCCGTCCCCGAAGCCCTGCGCGCCCTCGCCGCGCGCGGCCGCCACCGCACAGCCGTCGCCTCGTACTTCACCGCGCCAGGCCGCTTCGCCGCGCAGAGCGCCGCCGCCGCGCCCTGGATCGCGTCCGCGCCGCTCGGCACCCACCCGGCCCTGGCACGGCTCCTCCTGCTCCGTTACGACCAGGCTCTCGCCACCCGATCCCCGTTGCCCCGGCGCCAACTGGCCTCCGCCTGAGCCCCGGCTGTCACTGCCTGCGTTTACTGTCGGTGCATGGAAGGCACAGCGCACGAAGCCCCGCACACGAACGCACAGCCCACGAACGCCCCGCCCACGGACGCCCCGCCCACGGACGCCCCGCACACCAGCACCCAGCTCGACGCCGCCCAGCCCGCCGACGCCCTCTACGACGGCGCCGCCACCGAGCGCTGGGCCACCGAGCCCGACAAACGGCCCGGCAGGACCGCCTTCCAGCGCGACCGCGCGCGCGTGCTGCACTCCGCCTCGCTGCGCCGCCTCGCGGGCAAGACCCAGGTGGTCACGCCCGGCTCCAGCAGCCAGGTCTGGGACGCCAGCCCGCGTACCCGCCTCACCCACTCCCTCGAATGCGCCCAGGTCGGCCGCGAGCTGGGGGCGGCCCTCGGCTGCGACCCGGACCTCGTCGAGGCCGCCTGCCTCTCCCATGACATGGGCCACCCGCCCTTCGGACACAACGGCGAGCAGGCGCTCAACGACTTCGCCAAGGACTGCGGCGGCTTCGAGGGCAACGCCCAGTCGCTGCGCCTCCTGACCCGCCTGGAGCCCAAGCGCTTCGTACCCTCCGCGGAGAGCGGCGAGATGGTCAGCGTCGGCCTCAACCTCACCCGCGCCGCCCTCGACGCCGCCACGAAATACCCCTGGCCGCGCGGCGCCCACCCCACCGACCCCGGCTCGGGGAAGTTCGGGGTGTACGAGGACGACCTGCCCGTCTTCGACTGGGTCCGCCAGGGCGCCCCCGCCCACCGCCAGTGCTTCGAGGCCCAGGTCATGGACTGGTCCGACGACGTGGCGTACTCGGTGCACGACTTCGAGGACGGCCTGCACGCCGGCCACCTCGACCCCAACTGCCTGTTCGCCGAGCCCGAGCGCCAGGAGATCTTCGCGGTGGCGATCGGCAGATACGTACCGGAGGACACCAGTCCGGACGAGCTGGCGGCGGCCCTCGACCGCCTCCTCGACGAGGAGTGGTGGCCGCACGGCTACGACGGGTCGGCCGTCGCCCAGGCCCGCCTGAAGGACGCGACCAGCCAGCTCATCGGCCGCTTCTGCCTCTCCGCCGAGGGTGCGACCCGCCAGGCGTACGGAACGGGCAGGCTCACGAGGTACGCCGCCGAGCTGGTCGTTCCGCGCGAAGTCCGCCACGAGTGCGCCGTCCTCAAGGCCGTCGCCGACCGGTACGTCATGCAGCGCGACGAACAGGAGCGGCTGCGCGCGGACCAGCGCATCGTCATCGCGGAGCTCGCCGAGGCACTCACGGCCCGCGCCCCCGAGGGCCTCGATCCCCAGTTCCGCGCACTCTTCGCCGCCGCGCCGGACGACAGGGCCCGCAAACGTGTGATCGTCGACCAGATCGCGTGCTTCACGGACGCCGCCGCCCGGTCCCTGCACGCCCGGCTCACGGCCGCAAGGGGCCACCGTTCATGAGGGCGTCACCGAGCGCGGTCCGCCGGTGCACGATGCGGCTGCCGCGCCGGTCCGAGGCGACCAGCCCCGCCTCCCGCAGCACCGTCGCGTGCCGGCTCGCGGTGGACAGCGCCAGCCGCAGGACGCCGCCGAGCTGCGTCGTCGTCATCGGCCGCCCCAGCACCTCCAGCACGGCCGCCCTGGTGTGGCCGATGAGCTGCGCCACCGGCAGTCCGGCCGCCCTCACACCCGGGTCCCCCGCCCCCTGCCCACGGGCGAGGGCCAGCCACCCGGGATCCGGCGTCACCGGGTGCACCAGCACAGGCGGCAGCTCCTCATCGGCCAGCGCGACGGGGTGCCGGATACAGAAGAACGAAGGGATCATCGTCAACGACCGCCCGCGCAGCTCCAGTTCCTTGTCCACCGGATACCCGGTCTCCAGCACCCCGCCGTCACGCCAGGCGAAATCCTGATACGTGGACAGCAGCCCCCGCGGACCCTGCGACAGAGCCGCCTCGGCCCGCACGGGACGCTCGGCGTCCACCGCCGACCTGATCACGTCCAGGTACGGCTCCACCGCCACCGCGTAGTAACGGCGCAGCGCGTCGCCCAGCCGCTCCAGCGCCTCCACGTCCCCGTCCGCCAGCCGCCGGGCGACCGGGGGCACAGGGCCGCCCGCGAAGAGCTGCCCGAGTTCCGCCCTCATCCTGGAGGCAGGAGTGGAAAGCACCTGGTCCAGGCCGGTCTCCAGGTCGGGGATGCCCCGGCCCGGCGTCAGGAAGTCGGGGAGGTACGCCGCGCACGGGCACAGCCGGTTCAGCGACGCCACCGTCCGGGTGAGCCCCGCGCGGGCGATCGCCGCCCGGACCTCGCGCCGCCATGGGTCGAAGACCAGCGCACCCTGCCGGTTCTGCAGCAGGTGAAGACTGTTCACGATTTCCCACAGCGGGTCGGGCCGCGCGGCCACCCGCAGCCGGTTCAGATCCTCGGTGGTGAAGTGGATGCGTAACATGCTCCCCCACGCCGCGTGGTGTCCAGCGCCCTGTCCGCGCCCTGTCCGCGCCCTGCCCCAGCGCCTGTCCGCCGGCGCAACTCCCGTGCGTACGTAGAAGCGAGCGTAGTCACCAGTCACCGGAACCGTACGGTCCTTTTGCGTTGTGCACGAAAGCCCCGCCTGACGTCCACATCGGCGTGACCCTTGTCCTGTGGTGGCTGCGGGCTGTCAACGGGGGAGACGTCCGCGGCCACCTCTTCCCCGCCCCCGCCCGCCACCTCCGGGCCACCGGTGCGACACGCCCACGGCACACCCCCTCTTCCCCCATCACGCTCTGTGCGGGACGCTCGAATACGGCGACGTAGCGTGTGGGCAGGCACAGAGGAGGCACCAAGTGGTCGACGCAGATCTGACGTTCGTCATCGTCGGTGGGGGACTGGCGGGGGCGAAAGCCGCCGAAACTCTTCGCAGTGAGGGGTTCACCGGCCGGGTGATCCTCATCGGGGACGAGCGCGACCACCCCTACGAACGCCCGCCCCTGTCGAAGGGATTCCTGGCCGGCAAGGAGGAACGCGACAGCGTCTTCGTCCACGAACCCGGCTGGTACGCCCAGGCCGACATCGAGCTGCACCTCGGCCAGTCCGTCGTGTACCTCGACCGCGAGACCAGGACGGTCGGCCTCGGCGACGGCACCGCCGTCCGCTACGACAAGCTCCTGCTCGCCACCGGCGCCGAACCGCGCCGCCTCGACATCCCCGGCACCGGCCTCGCCGGCGTCCACCACCTGCGCCGCCTCGCCCACGCCGACCGGCTGCGCGGCGTACTGGCCTCCCTCGGCCGCGACAACGGGCACATCGTCATCGCCGGGGCCGGCTGGATCGGCCTGGAGGTCGCGGCCGCCGCACGCGGTTACGGCGCCGAGGTCACCGTCGTCGAACCCGAGCCGACCCCCCTCCACCAGGTCATCGGCCCCGAACTGGGCCAGCTCTTCACCGACCTGCACAGCGAGCACGGCGTCCGCTTCCACTTCGGCGCCCGCCTCACCGAGATCACCGGCCAGGACGGCATGGTCCTCGCCGCCCGCACCGACGACGGCGTGGAGCACCTCGCCCACGACGTCCTCGCCGCGATCGGAGCCGCCCCGCGCACCGCGCTCGCCGAGGCCGCCGGCCTCGCCCTCGTCGACCGCTCGCACGGCGGCGGCATCGCGGTGGACGCGGCGCTGCGCACCTCCGACCCCGACATCTACGCGGCCGGCGACGTCGCCGCGGCCCAGCACCCGCTCATCGGCACCCGGCTGCGCGTCGAGCACTGGGCCAACGCGCTGAACGGCGGCCCGGCCGCCGCCCGCGCGATGCTGGGCCAGGACGTCTCGTACGACCGGATCCCGTACTTCTTCTCCGACCAGTACGACCTCGGACTCGAGTACTCCGGCTGGGCGCCCCCCGGCACGTACGACCAGGTCGTCATCCGCGGCGACGTCGCGGGAAAGCGGGAGTTCATCGCCTTCTGGCTGAAGGACAACCGGGTGCTCGCCGGCATGAACGTGAATGTGTGGGACGTCACCGAAACCGTGCAGGCGCTGATCCGCTCCGGGGCCCCGGTGGACCCCGAAGCCCTCGGCAACCCCGCCGTGGAGCTGGCCTCCCTGCTGGGCTGAACGGGAGTGTCCGAGCACCGCCGTACACTTCACGCGTGGCAGGCAGGATCAACGATGACGACGTGAAGGCGGTCCGGGACGCGGTCCCGATCGACGCCGTTGTTTCCGAGTACCTCCAGCTCCGCAGTGCCGGCGGCGGCAATCTGAAGGGCCTGTGCCCCTTCCACGACGAGAAGTCCCCGTCCTTCCAGGTCAGCCCGAGCAAGGGTCTTTTCCACTGCTTCGGCTGCCAGGAAGGCGGCGACACGATCGCCTTCGTGATGAAGATCGACCACCTCTCCTTTTCCGAGACGGTCGAGCGCCTCGCCGCCCTGGCGGGCATCACCCTGCGGTACGAAGAAGGCGGCTACAACCCCACGCACCAGCGCGGCGAGCGCGTCCGCCTCGTCGAGGCGCACAAGGCCGCCGCGCAGTTCTACGTCGAACAGCTCGACTCGGCCGAGGCGGAGATCGGCCGCAAGTTCCTGGCCGGGCGCGGCTTCGACCAGAGCGCCGCCGAGCACTTCGGCGTCGGCTACAGCCCGGCCGGCTGGGACCACCTCACCCGCTATCTGCGCGGCAAGGGCTTCTCCGACAAGGAGCTGACCCTCTCCGGCCTCTCCCAGGAGGGCCGCCGCGGCCCCATCGACCGCTTCCGCGGCCGCCTGATGTGGCCGATCCGCGACATCACGGGCGAGGTCGTCGGCTTCGGCGCGCGCAAGCTGCGCGACGATGACAACGGCCCGAAGTACCTGAACACCCCAGAAACGGCGATCTACAAAAAATCCCAGGTCCTGTACGGCATCGACCTGGCCAAGAAGGAGATCGCCAAGACCAGCAGGGCGGTGGTCGTCGAGGGCTACACCGACGTCATGGCCTGCCACCTGGCCGGCGTCACCACCGCGATCGCCACCTGCGGTACGTCGTTCGGCGGCGACCACATCAAGATCCTCCGCCGGCTCCTCATGGACCACGCCTCCGCCGAGGTCGTCTTCACCTTCGACGGCGACGCGGCGGGCCAGAAGGCGGCACTGCGCGCGTTCGAGGACGACCAGAAGTTCGCCGCCGAGACGTCCATCGCGATCACGCCGGGCGGCATGGACCCCTGCGACCTGCGCCTCGCCAAGGGCGACGCGGCGGTGGCGTCCCTGGTCGAGACGCGCACGCCCCTCTTCGAGTTCGCGATCCGCCATGTCGTGTCGAGGCACAACCTCGAAACCCCGGCGGGGCGGGCCGCCGCGCTCGACGAGGCCGCGCCGATCGTCGCCAACATCAAGAACATCGCGATCCAGCACGAGTCCGCGGTCCAGCTCGCGGGCATCCTCGGCATTCTCGACACCCAGTTCGTGGTCAAGCGCGTCGCGCAGCTCGCCCGCTGGGCGCGCGACCGGGGCGGCCGCGGCCCCGCCGCACCGCAGGACCGCCGCCCGACGCCCTCGTACGACGCCGCCCCCTCCCACCCCTCCGGCCCCGCGCTGAACCTGCGAAGCCCCGCGCACCGCACCGAACGCGAACTGCTGAAGCTCGCGCTCCAGCGCCCCGAGCTGGTCTCCCCGGCGTTCGACGCGTACGGAGCGGACGAGTTCACCGCCCCGCCGTACGCCGCCGTGCGCCAGGTCATCGAGGAGGCGGGCGGCGCGGAGCAGGGCGCGCAGAACGCCTCCGACTACCTGGCGCAGGTCCGCGAGGCGGCGCCCAACGACACGGTGCGGGCGCTGGTCACGGAGCTGGCCGTCGAGCCGATCATGCGCAAGACCGTCGACGAGATCTACGCGGGCGAGCAACTGATCCGGGTCCGCCTGCGCGCGGTCGACCGCCGTATCCTGGACGTCCAGGGCACCCTGGCCCGCCTTGGCGGGCCGCACGCGGACCCGGAGCAACTCGCCGCCGTACAGAACGAGCTGTGGGTCCTCCAGCAGTACGCCCAGTCCCTGCGCAATCACGGCGCGGCGGCACTCTGACGCCCTACGGGCGTGTCCTCAAAACGCCGGACGGGCTGGACGGCTGCCGCAGCGGCCTCCCCCGGTAACGGACCGGACTCAAAAAGTCACCGCACGCCCCTCGTGGCGGCGATGTGTCGTACCCCACACTGAGTGGCGGTGCCTGAGTCCTCGGAGCGCGGCCGGCCCACGCCCAGTGGGCCTCACACACCCGCGGATCCGCTCATTGTGTACGGGACGGACGGCGGCCCGGTCGCCGCTCCCGTCCCGCTGCCGCACGCCCCCGAACCGGCAGCGATCACCCTGGAGGTCGCCCCCGTGCAGACCCAGACCCAGATCCAGACCCAGACGTTGACCGACGACGTCATGGCGACGGTCCCCCCGCAGGACCGGGGCGAACTCCACCCCGAAGCCGAACCCGCCGTCCCCGGCGAGGCGGAGGCCGAGGGCGAGGCCGGCGTCGGCGTCGACGCCGACGCCGACGTCGGCGTCGACGCCGGAGTCGACGCCGACGCCGAAGTCCTCGTCGAGGACCCGCCCGACGCCCCCGAGACACCGGACGCGTCCGAGCGCCGCCGCAACCCCCGCGCCGACACCGGAGGCCCGTCCTCCGACCTCTTCCGGCAGTACCTGCGCGAAATCGGCCGCATCCCCCTCCTCACCGCCGCGGAGGAGGTGGACCTGGCCCGCCGGGTCGAAGCCGGCCTCTTCGCCGAGGACAAGCTCAGCAGCACGCCCGACCTGGACTCCCAGCTCGCCGTCGACCTCGACAAACTCGTGGTCATGGGCCGGATGGCCAAACGCCGCCTGATCGAGGCGAACCTGCGCCTCGTCGTGTCCGTCGCCAAGCGTTACGTCGGCCGCGGGCTGACCATGCTCGACCTGGTCCAGGAGGGCAACCTCGGCCTCATCCGCGCCGTCGAGAAGTTCGACTACGCCCGCGGCTACAAGTTCTCGACGTACGCGACCTGGTGGATCCGCCAGGCGATGTCCCGCGCGCTCGCCGACCAGGCCCGCACCATCCGCGTCCCGGTCCATGTCGTCGAGCTGATCAACCGTGTCGTCCGCGTCCAGCGCAGGATGCTCCAGGAGCGCGGCTACGAACCGACCCCGCAAGAGGTCGCCGCCCACCTGGAACTCACCCCGGAGCGCGTCAGCGAAGTCCTGCGCCTCGCACAGGAACCGGTGTCGCTGCACGCGCCCGTGGGCGAGGAGGACGAGGTGGCGCTCGGTGACCTCATCGAGGACGGCGACGCCGCGTCGCCCGTCGAATCGGCCGCGTTCCTCCTCCTGCGCGAGCACCTGGAGGCGGTGCTCTCCACGCTGGGCGAGCGTGAACGCAAGGTCGTCCAGCTCCGGTACGGCCTGGACGACGGCAGGCCGCGCACGCTGGAGGAGATAGGCCGCCTCTTCGGCGTGACCCGCGAACGCATCCGCCAGATCGAGTCGAAAACCCTCAACAAGCTCCGCGACCACGCCTTCGCCGACCAGCTCCGCGGCTACCTGGACTGACAACGGTGCCCGGCCCCCGCCGGATGCTGTTGGTG